>NZ_NFIE01000002.1:0-161918 GCF_002161605.1 [Collinsella] massiliensis
GGGGGCTCATCTCGCTAATCGAGCTCGGGAGGGGCGGGAGCCCGTCGATGCGCGAGCGGTACCGCGCCTGGGTCGAGGACGGGTTTCCAATTCCCGCGGATCAGGGTTGACAAACAATAGGAGCGTCGCTTTCTTCAACGCATGACCCCTTGCTACTTCCGAGGGTGCCTATAAACCGCTCGTTTCGCGCAAAACGGGAAATGGGTTGGAAGGAACACGTCCCCAACCAACCCATTCCGGTGCTAATCCTCCAGGTAGCGCGCGAGGAAGGTGCGCGTGCGCTCCTGCTTGGGGGCGGTGAAGATCTGCTCGGGCGTGCCGCGCTCGGCGATGACGCCGCGATCCATGAACAGCACCTCGTCGGAGACGCTCTTCGCGAACGACATCTCATGCGTCACGACCACCATGGTCATGCCGCCCGCCGCGAGCCGCCGCATGACCTCGAGCACCTCGCCCACGATCTCGGGGTCGAGCGCGCTCGTGGGCTCGTCGAAGAGCATGAGGTCGGGGTTCATGCAGAGCGCCCGCGCGATGGCCACGCGCTGCTTCTGCCCGCCGGAGAGCGTGTTCACCGCGGCGTGCGCGAAAGCCGCCATCCCCACCGATTCCAGGTGCTCCATGGCTACGTGCTCCGCCTCGTCGCGCGTCATCTTCTTGAGCAGGACGGGCGCGAGCGTGCAGTTGTCGAGCACGTTCTTGTTATTGAAGAGGTTGAACCCCTGGAACACCATGCCGATCTTCTCGCGCAGGGCGTTCACGTTCACGTGGTCCGCGGCGAGGTTCGCCCCGTGGAACCACACATGCCCCGCGTCCGGGCTCTCGAGCAGGTTGATGCAGCGAAGGAGCGTCGATTTGCCCGAGCCCGACGGCCCGATGATCGTCACCACCTGACCGGGCATGACGTTGAGATTGATGTCGCGCAGCACTTCGAGCGAGCCGAACGACTTGCGCAGCCCCTCGATGCGCACCATCGGTTTAGCCTGCGTATCCATGCACTACACATCCCCTCGGTCGTGCTGCGGCTTGAGCATCTCCGCCTGCACCGTCGAATCCGACATCACCACGACCGGCCCCGTCTGCGCGCTCAGGCGCTTCGAGAACATCCCGAGCAGCTTCGTCGCGATCATCGTAAGCGCGAGGTACGCCACCGCGGCGATCATGTTCGCCTGCAACTGCTGGTAGTAGATGCCGGCGATCGAGTCCGTGGCGAACATGAGGTCGAACGTGCCGATCACCGAGAGCACCGAGGAGTCCTTGATGTTCACGACGAGCTCGTTCGACAGGCCGGGGATGGCGTACTTGATGCCCTGCGGGAACACCACCGTGCGCATGGCCTGCCACTGCGAGAGGCCGAGCGAGCGCGCCGCCTCCGTCTGCCCCGGGTCGACCGATTCGATGCCGCCGCGCAGAACCTCCATCATGTAGGCGGTGGAGTTGAACGTGATGGTCACGAAGCCCGCGATGAACGGCGACCACACCACGTTGATGCTGGCCGTCGTGAGCCCCGCGCCGCGCAGGATGGCGACGCCACCGAAGAAGATGATGCCCGCCTGAACCATCATGGGGGTGCCGCGCACGATCGTGCTGTAGACGCGGGCGAAGTCCGCCCCCACGACCTTCCAGAACCGCACGAAGTCGTTGTCGGAGCGGTCGGGCACCTGGATGCGGCAGAACGCCAGCAGCAGCGCGAGGAAAAACGCCAGGATGGTGCCGAACACCGCGAGCACGATCGTGGTGGTGATGCCGGTGATGAACGTCTGCCGCCCCTGGTAGAGCATGTAGAGCGCGCTCTCGAGCGCGTTGTCCACCGGGCGGGAGGACGCGGTGGTGGCCACCGCCCAGGCCGAGGCGAGCCCCATGACGAGGCGGTCGACCGCGAGCACGGCGACGATGAGCCACACGACGTACGACGCGTAGCGCAGCGCGCGGCGCACGGCGGGTCGCACGAAGGGCGCACGCTCCGCATACGTGCGCCAATGCGTGAGCTTGAACACGAGCGCCACCGCGCTGAGCACAAGCCATGCAACGAGCAGGTAGTACATCACGACCTCGAGGGTGTACGCCCGCGCGAGGAAGCTCAGCGCCGGGCGCGGCTGGCTCGAGAGCAGCATCCCCGCGAACGCGACGACGCTCGTGCCGAGCAGCACGTACCTGTGGTCGTTCGTTAGAAACGCCCGAAGGCGGCCGATGCGCGAACGGCCGCCTTGAGGCGAAGACTCATGTGAATCCATGATGCTCCTTGATTCCCGTGGTTCTGCGGCGCCGGCGCCTTACGCGGGCTGGCGATCCATGCAGGCGTTCCACATCTCCTGGCGCTCATCCTGGTCGATACCGTCGATGACCGCGTTGATGCGGTCCATGATCTCGGTATCGGAACCCTTCACGATGGCGGCGTTGTCGGGCATGACGGAACCCTCGAACTTCTCCTCCATGGGAATCTCGACGAAGGTGGGATACTGCTCGATGAGCTTGGGCACGGAGAGCATCGAGTACGTGATGATGTCGCAGGCGCCGTTCGAGAGGTTCTCGACCACGAGCGGGACGGTCTCGGCGGGCGTCATGTGCGTGACGTCCGGGATCTGATCGATGACGTCGTCGTACATGGTGGCCGCCTGCCCCAGGACGGTCGCGCCCGCGAGGTCGGCGAACGTCGTAGCATTGGCGTAGGCGGAGCCGTCGGTGGTGATGAGCACGATGTCGTCATCGATGTAGGAGTTGGAGAAGTCGGCGGATGCGGCGCGCTCCGGGTCGACGGACATGCCGGCGCAGATGATGTCGATCTGGCCGTTGTTGAGCGCGTCGATGAGGCCGGCGAAGTCGAGCTTCACCGCGACGGGATCGAGGTCGAACTCCTCAGCGATGCGCTTGGCGACCTGCACGTCGTAGCCGTCCGCATAGGCGCCCGAGACGTTCTCGATGGGGATGGTGTATTCGGACTCCTCGGAGACCTGCCAGTTGTACGGCGCGTACGCGGCTTCCATGCCCACGCGCAGCACGCCGTCCTCACCGAAGGACACGGCGGCGGCGGTCGCGTCGGAGCTGCCCGCGGCATCGTCCGTCTCCTGGGCGGCGGGGCCACACCCGGCGAGGAACATCATGCTCCCCATCCCTACCGCTGAGAGCCCCGAGAGCTTCAAGAACTTGCTGCGCGAGCACGCGGGCTGCGTAGATGACAGTGCGGTGGGGGTGGTCTTCCTCATGATGGTTCCTTCCCTGATGTGTTGTATAACCCCTTCCGTACGCGCAACCGGAGGGGACCCATTCCCCTCCCCCTTGCAACTTAATGCGAGAAAGTTCCGCGCACGTGGATAAGGATATGCCGGGAAGGCTTGCACGGGCAAGAATACTTTGGCCGAAACATGCATGAAACGATGCGCGGGCGCGGGCGGGCGGGCCGTTGCGCCCGTTCGGCATAGCAAAGCGCCGCAGGCGAGTCGCTTCCTGCGGCGCTTTTCAGCGGATGTAAAATTACCCCAGGGGTTATTTTACATGGGGACGAGAACACCTCCCGCGTGAGTCAAATGAACCCGTCCCCAATGACTCACCTAGCGGCCCTGGGCGCGGGACTCCTCGTAGAACTCCACGAGGTGCTTCTGCACGTCGTAGGGCACCTGCTCGTAGCCGGCGGGCTCCATCTGGAAGTCGCCCGTGCCGCGCGTGATGGAGCGCAGGCGCGTTGCGTAGTCGGTGAGCTCGGCGAGCGGCACGGTGGCCGTGACCACGGTGTTGCCGCGCTCGTCCGTATCCATGCCGGTCACGCGGCCGCGCGAGCCGGAGACGTCGCCCATCACGGCGCCGGCGTAGCTCTCCGGGATGGTGACGGTGATGTTCTCCATGGGCTCGAGCACCACGGGGTCGGCCTCGGTGCACGCCTTCTTGAGCGCGATGCGCGCGGCGGCGCGGAAGGCCATCTCGTTGGAGTCGACCGGGTGGTAGGAGCCGTCGTAGCAGGCGACGCGGATGCCCGTGAGCGGGTAGCCGGCGATGACGCCTTCCTTCATGGTCTCCTGCACTCCCTTGTCCACGGCGGGGATGAGCGCGCGCGGGATGCGGCCGCCCACGACCTCGTCGACAAACTCGTAGTCCGTGCCGTCGAGCAGCGGTTCCACGCGCAGGTAGCAGTCGCCGAACTGGCCGGCGCCGCCGGTCTGCTTCTTATGGCGTCCCTGCGCGCTCGCCACGCGACGGATGGTCTCGCGATACGGGATCTTGATGGGCACGATGTGCGCGACGACCTTCGTGCGCTCCTCGAGGCGGTTGAGCAGCACGCTCACCTGCGCCTCGCCCACGGCGGAGATGATGGTCTGGCCGGTCTCCTCGTTGCGCTCGATGCGCATGGTGGGATCGGCCTCGCAGGCGCGGTCGATGAACGTGAAGAGCTTGTCCTCGTCGGAGCGGTTCTCGGCCTCGATGGCGATGCGGTACTGGCTGTTCGGGAACTGGAACGCCGCGGCCTCGACCTTGCCGGTCACCGAGAGCGTGTCGCCCGTGTCGGCGGCGATCTTCGTGGTGACGATGATGTCGCCGGCCTCGGCCTTGCCCACCTCGGTCATCTCCTTACCGCACATCACGTAGAGGTGCGCGATGCGCTCGCCCTTGCGCGTGCGGGCGTTCACGAGCTCGATGCCGGGCGTGAGCGTGCCGGTGAGCACCTTGAGGAAGCTGATGCGGCCCTGCTGCGGGTCGTTCAGGGTCTTGAAGACGAAGGCCACGGGGCGGTCGTCCTCGGACGAGATCTTGAGCGTATCGCCGTCCACGAGCGGCATCTCGCCGTAGTCCGTCGGCTTCGGGAAGTATGTGGCGATGTCGTCCATCACGGAGTGGACACCCAGCTCATGCGTGCACGAACCCACGAACACGGGGACGAACAGGCGCTTCGCGATGGCCTTGGACAGCAGCCCCTCGACCTCTTCCTGCGAGAGCGCCTCGCCCTCGAGGTACTTCATCATGAGCTCGTCGTCGGCCTCGGCCACGGCCTCGCACAGCTGCTCGCGCGCCTCCTCGGCGGCGTCGATGTACTCGTCGGGGATGTCGAACTCGGTCTGCGTGGTGCCCTCGCAATGGCGAGCCTTCATGCGCACGATGTCGATGACGCCCTCGAAGTCGTCGCCCGTGCCCCACGGCAGCGTGACGGCGCCCAGGCGCGCGCCGAAGCGGTCGCGCAGCGCCTTCATGCAGGTATCGTAGTCCGCGTTCTCCTTATCGATGCGGTTGATGAACACGGCGCGGGCGAGGCGCAGGTCCTCGGCGGCGTACCAGAGCTTCACGGTCGTGGGCTGGGGGCCTTCCGCGGCGTCGACCACGAAGAGCGCGGTCTCGCACACGCTCATCGCCGCGTAGGCATCGCCGATGAAATCGGGGTAGCAGGGCGCGTCGAGCACGTTGATGCGCACGCCCTTCCAATCGATGGGCGCGATGGAGGTCGAGATGGAGAACTCGCGCTTGACCTCCTCGGCGTCATAGTCGAGTGTGGGCTTCGTGCCCGCATGACCACCCAGGCGGGCGGTCTTGCCGGAAAGGTGGAGCATGGCCTCCGCGAGCGAGGTCTTGCCCACCCCGCCTTGGCCTACGAGAACCACGTTCCTCACATCACTTGTCTTAGGCGCACCCATAGCAG
The DNA here is from genome assembly GCF_002161605.1 of [Collinsella] massiliensis. Classification (NCBI taxonomy): domain Bacteria; kingdom Bacillati; phylum Actinomycetota; class Coriobacteriia; order Coriobacteriales; family Coriobacteriaceae; genus Enorma; species [Collinsella] massiliensis. The sequence goes on from NZ_NFIE01000002.1 coordinate 5,618, forward strand.
CCTCCTTGTCTGGGGAGCGCGGCGCGCGCGGGCAAGCATGGGGCCAGCTCCGGGGCGCGCGGCGCACCGAACACATACGCTGTAGATGAGCGTACCCCCGGCACGGGAAGCGCTAACCGTGTTTTCGACCAGTGCGCGCGCAGGAACGCCAGACGGCAGCAAAGCGGGGCGAGGTGCATCTGGTGTGCACCCCGCCCCGCCTCGTTGCGTGGTTCGTTGTCTCGGACAGGCGCTGGGCCGCCGCGTTGCCGACGCGTGCCGGCCGCGGGCGCGGCTACTCCTCGATCGCCCGCTCCTCGCGCGGCGCGGCCTCGCTGCCGCCCTCGCCCGGAGTCCCCTCGGACGCCATGGCCTCCTCGGCGAAGCGCGCGGCCTCGGCGGCGATCTCCTCGTCGCTCTGGCGCGGCTTGCGGCGCGCGGCGGAGCTCGTCGAGCTGGAGCCGCCCTTCACCTCGCCCGCGGCCTCGCGCTCGAGGTAGGCGTCCCAGGTGCCGTCGAGCAGCGCCTCGACCGCCTCCCCCTCGACCGTCTCGCGCTCGAGGAGCACGTCTGCCATGAGCTCGAGCTGCGCGCGGCGCTCCGTGAGGATGCGCTTGGCGCGCTCGTGCGCCTCGCGCATGATGCGCTGCACCTCGGCATCGATCCGCCGCGCCGTCTCCTCGGAGTAATCCTGGTGGTCGGCGTAGTCGCGGCCCAGGAACACCTGGTGCTGCGCCTCGCCGAACACCTGCGTACCCAGCTCCTCGCTCATGCCCAGGCGCGTGACCATCTCGCGCGCCATCTTGGTCGCGCGCTCGAGGTCGTTCGACGCGCCGCTCGTCACGTCGTCGCACAGCAGCTCCTCGGCCACGCGGCCGCCCAGAAACACCGCGAGCTCGTCGAGCATCTCGTTGCGCGTCTTGAGGAAATGGTCCTCCGTGGGCAGCTGCATGGTGTAGCCAAGCGCCTGGCCGCGCGGGATGATCGTGATCTTGTGCACCGGGTCGGCGTGCTCCAGCACGTGCCCCACGAGGGCGTGGCCGCTCTCGTGCACGGCGATGGTGCGGCGCTCCGTCTCGGTCATGATGCGCGTCTTGCGCTCCGGGCCGGCGATGACGCGCTCCATGGATTCCTCGACCTCGTCCATGCCGATGCGCGCGCGGTGCCGGCGCGCGGCGAGCAGGGCGGCCTCGTTCATGAGGTTCGCGAGGTCCGCACCGGTGAAGCCGACGGTGAGCTGCGCGAGCTTATCGAACTTCACATCCGGGTCGAGCGGCTTGTTCGCGGCGTGCACGCGCAGGATCTGCTCGCGACCCTTCACGTCGGGGCGGTCGACCGTGATCTGGCGGTCGAAGCGGCCGGGGCGCAAAAGCGCCGGGTCGAGGATGTCGGGGCGGTTCGTCGCGGCGATGAGGATGACGCTCTCGTTCTCCTCGAAGCCGTCCATCTCCACGAGCAGCTGGTTGAGCGTCTGCTCGCGCTCGTCGTGCCCGCCGCCCAGGCCGGCACCGCGCTGGCGGCCGACCGCGTCGATCTCGTCGATGAAGATGATGGACGGGGCCTGCTCCTTCGCCTTCGTGAACAGGTCGCGCACGCGGCTCGCGCCCACGCCCACGAACATCTCCACGAAGTCGGAGCCGGAGATGGAGAAGAACGGCACGCCCGCCTCGCCGGCGACCGCCTTGGCCAGCAGCGTCTTGCCCGTGCCGGGAGGGCCCACGAGCAGCACGCCGCGCGGGATCTTCGCGCCGAGCTTGCGGTAGCGCTCCGGGTCGGAGAGGAAGTCGCGCACCTCTTGGAGCTCCTCGACCGCCTCGTCGATACCGGCGACGTCAGAGAACTTCACCTTGGGGCGCGTCGCCTCGTTCATCTTGGCGTTCGTCTTGCCGAACTGCATGGCCTTGTTGTTCGCACCCATCATCTGGCGCATGAAGTAGACCATGATGAGCACGAGCAGGACCGTGGGGGCGAGCCCCAAGAGCAGGTCCATGAGCGCGTTGGGATCGCTCGTGTCCACGACGTATTTCGTGTCCGGGTGCGCCGCCATGAGCTCGGCGAGCGCATCGGAGCCGATATAGGTCGAGGTGAAGGGCTCGGCCGCCTTGGGGTTGCCCACGTCGGCGGCGTCCTTCCAATAGGTTCCCTCGAGCTCGCCGGTCACGATGGTGTAGGTCACCGAATCGACGCGGCCGTCTTCGACCGCCGACACGAACTCGCTCGTCGCGAGTTCCGTGGAATCGGACGGGCGGCCTGCGCCGCCGTTCATGCTGAAGACGAGGTACGCGATGAGCGCGCAGGCGACGAGGATGTAGAGCCACGAGGCGCGCGAGGGGCCGCGGCGCGGACGACCCGACGAGGGTCCGCCCTCCTGGCGGGAGCCCCCCTGCGGCTGCTGCGCGAACGGCTCCGGGGAGCTGCCCGGGCGGCCGCCCCCGGGCTCGCCGCCGGTAGCGCTGTCGTCGCGGGTGCCGGCATCGGCGCCGCCGTCCTCGCGGGCGGCCGCGTCGCCGGCGTCCGGCGGAGCGGGCGCGCGGTTTTCGGCATGCTCGTCGCGACCGCCGGGGTTCACCTCGGGGGTCGTGCGCTCTTCGGTATGATCTGCCATGTTACGAGTAAACCTCCGGTTTAAGAATGCCCACATAGGAGAGGTTGCGGTAGCGCTCGGCGAAGTCGAGACCGTAGCCCACGACGAACTCGTCCGGGCAATGCGCGCCCACGTACTTCGGGTCGATGGCCGCCTGCTTGCCCTCGACGTCCTTCCACAGGAACGCCGCGACCTCGAGCGAGGCGGGCTTGCGGCTGCTCAGGTTCTTCATGAGGTACTTGAGCGTGAGGCCCGAGTCGAGGATGTCCTCGACGATGAGCACGTCGCGCCCCTTGATGTCCATATCGAGGTCCTTCACGATGCGGACGATGCCCGAGCTCTTCGCGTTGCTCCCGTAGCTCGAGACCGCCATGAAGTCGATGGCGAGCGGCAGGTCGATGGCGCGCATGAGGTCGCCCATGAAGACGACGGCGCCGCGCAGGACGGCGATGAGCACCAGGTCCTTGCCCTGGTAGTCCCGGGTGATCTCCGCACCCAGGCGCTGCACGATCTGCGCGATGTCCTCCTCGCTGAAAAGGATGGTCTCGACATCCGGATGCATCGTCGAAAGCTCGCTCTTCTCCTCCATGGCAACCCTCCTGCTCGCCGTCTCTGTACGCAGCTTACCCCACCGAGCGGACATCGACCGCGGAATCGAGGGGGCGAATAGTTAATTGTATCAACACGCGGCTGAGCGCCGTGCATTTGAAGCGGTCGTCGAGGCGAATTCCGCCAACCCACACAACGGAGCCGCCGGGGGCCGTGCGCAGCACCGGCACGAGCTGGCGCTCCGCCACGGGAACCTGCTCCTCGCCCAGGATGTCCGAGAGCTTCTTCGACCGCCCGTGCATGCCGAGCGGACACATGAGGTCGCCGGGCGCGGGCGAATCGACCCAGAGCCGCGCCCCGCGCGCCAGGGTGGCCGAGCCGTCGCCCGCTTCCTTCAGCGCCACGAGGTCCCGCTCGGCGTACCCGAGCGCGGCAGCGTCCACGAACGCGACCGCCTCGTCCGCCGCGGCATCGCGCGCCGCGTCGCGGGCGAGCGCCACGGCATCCGTCCCCGCCGGGACGCGCAGGGCGGACGCCTCGAGGACGCGCGAGGCGGCAAGCACCATGCGGCCGGGAACGGTGAGCCAGCCGGCCGCGAGCTCCTCGCGCGCCGCCGCCGTGCGCAGGGCGCAGGCACCGAACTCCATGCGCACGTCGATGCCGTCGGGCAGCGTCGTCGAGCCCGCCCCCGCCGCGACGAGCGCGAGCACCGCCTCCACATGGCGCAGCTCCAGCCGGGCGCCCTCGTCGAGCTGGCGCACGGCGAGCCGCACCATACGCCGCGCTATCGCGACCTCCGCCGAGGCGAGTCGCGCACCGTCGAGCACGATGAGCCCGTCCTGCTGGCGGCGCGTGCAGGCGCGAAGTGCCTGCGCGGCGAGCTTCGAGAGGAGCGCGTCCTCGTCGCCCAGGATGTCGCAGGCCGCGCCGACGTTGCGCACGACGTTCGCGTTGCGCTCGCGCATGAGGGGAATCACGCGGTGGCGCACAAAGTTCCGCAGGTAGGAGGTATCTTGGTTGCTCTCATCCTCGCGCCAGGCGATCCCTTTGACCTCGAGGAAGCGGCAGAGCTCCCCGTGGGTGCTGTCGATGAGGGGGCGCACGATGATGTTGCGACGGCGCGGGATGCTCGAGAGCCCCGCCGCGCCCGCGCCCTTGATGGCGTTCATGATGAACGTCTCCGCCCGGTCGCTCGCCGTGTGCGCCGTCACGATGCGCGCCGACGCACGCGAGCAGCCCGCCTCCGCGCAGAGCTCCCGCACGTAGCGGCGGGCGGCGGCATAGCGCACCTCGCGGGCGGCGGCCTCGAGGTTCTGCCCGCCCAGATCGGTGAACGACGCGTGCTCCACGCAGAGCGGCACGCCGTAGCGCGCGCAGAGCTCCCGCACGAACGCCTCGTCCGCATCGGAGGCCGCGCCGCGCAGGTGGTGGTTCACATGGAGCACGTGCAGCCGCTCGCGGGCGATGCGCGCCGCGCCCCGGCCGTCATCCAGGTCGAGCTGCGACGTGCACGCCATCACGAGCAGCGCGGTGGAGTCCGCACCGCCGGAAACCATGAGCACCACGGGCCCCGCCTGCTGCCGGGAGCGGCTGCCCCCACCGGCGTGATGCCGCGCGAACCGCTGCGCAACTGTTGGCATGTTCCCTCCGAACCATCTTCGCCGCATGTCTCGTACAATATCGCTTGTCGTTCCCAAAGCGCACCGGGCTTGTACCCGTGCGGGCGCCGCGCGATGCGCGCGCCTCCGGGAGCGTCCCAGGATTTCATTCTCTCACGGAAGGTCGCCCATGACGAACGCCCTGCACCTGCACATTCTCGGCAGCGGTTCGAAGGGGAACTGCTCGCTCGTGGAGTCGCCCGAGGGGCTCATCATGATCGACAACGGGTTCTCGCGCCGCGAGACGCTCGCGCGCATGCATGCGCTCGGGCTCGACGAGTCCCGCGTGCGCGCGCTCGTGCTCACCCACGAGCATGGCGACCACACCCGCGGCATCGCCGTGTGGTGCAAGCGGTTCGCGGGCGAGCTCTACGCGAGCGCGGGCACCCCCGCCGCGCGGCGCGGCTTCGAGGAGCTGCCCTTCCACGAGGTCGAGCCCGGGGAGGACGTGCAGATCGGCGACGTGCTCGTGGAAACCTTCCCCACCTCGCACGACGTGGTGAACCCCATGGGGATGCGCTTCACCGCGGGCGGCGACGCCATCGCCTTCGCGACCGACACGGGCGTGCTCACCCCGCCCGCGCTGAGGCTCCTTGCCGACGCGCGCATCCTGGCACTCGAATGCAACCACGACGTGACGATGCTCCGTCACGGCGGCTACCCGCGCTTCCTGCAGGAGCGCATCCTCTCGGATGAGGGGCACCTCTCGAACGCCCAGGCGGCGGAGGCAGTGCGGACGCTCGTCACCGCACGCACCGAGCAGCTCATCGCCATGCACATCTCGCAGGAGAACAACCGCCCGAGCCTCGCCGTCCGGACGCTCGCCGAGGCGCTCGGCGCCACGCTCGACAACGAGATCGGCTCGGCAGCGACGCTCGAACGCGCGGGCGGGGCGCGGCCCCTCCACATCCGCGCCGCCGGCCAAGATCGCCCCCTCACCATCCTCTAGTGATAAAAACCAGACAGGCTGGTTTTTATCATTTTCCCGATTCTCGGATGATAAAATCCAGCCTGTCTGGTTTTTATCAAAAAGGAGGCCCCCGAAGGGGCCTCCCTGCCAAGGTTTGTGCGCGCGGGCGCGTGTTAGTCGATCGAGACCTTGGTAACGTTCTTCTTCTCGACGATCTTCGGGACGGTGACCGTCAGCACGCCATCGGCGAAGCGGGCGGAAAGCCCCTCGTTCGAGGCGTCCTTGAGGTAGATGCCGCGCGTCGCGCTGAACGCCGCGAACTCCTTCTGCAGGTAGTTCTTGTTCTTGTCCTCGTCCTTCTCCTCGACCTTCACCGAGATGGAGAGACGACCCTCGTTGAGCTCGACGTCGATGTCGTCCTTGCTCACGCCCGCGAGGTACGCCTTGACCTCGTAGCCCTCACCGGTGTCCTCGACGTCCATGGGGAACGCCGCCGACGAAGCGCCGGACGCCATGTCCATCATGTCGTCGAACGCATCGAAGAGCGAGGTGTTGAAGGGACGAATGCCGAACATCGAACGATACGGAACCAAGCTAGCCATAATCAACCACTCCTTCGTGGGTTGCCCGGACGCTGTGTCCGGGACTTCTTTTGACGTTGTTGTTATGCCCGCTGGGCGCGCTTCTAAACATGATTGATTAGATTTTTTAAGCGTCACATTATCATCAAATCTAAGTCTCTTACACTTAGATTTAACCATCCATCACATGCGGGTACTCTTTCAAAATGTAACCCCAGGTACGATATGATGCTTTTATGCATGAAGCGTGAACGGTCGCCTCGGGCGGCGGCGCGCGCGATGGGACGGGTGCTCAGGATTTATCATGTATCTAACGGCGATATGCAATCGAGGGCTTATGGATGACGTGACCTCCAAGCGAAGCGAAACAACGTCGGCGCCGCATGTGAACGCTGGCGCGTCGAGGATCCCGTATCGCCGCACCGTACCGCACCTTTCGCAGGCACCCATCACCGACGAGAGCCTCTCCATGCCTCCGCGGCAAAACGCTGCAGGCACGACGCGCACGCCGAGCGGGGGCGGGCGGCGGCACATGGGCACCGCCACATCCGATCCGCAGTACCTTCCCCAGAACGGTCCCGCGCATCCCCGGCGCAGCCAGCCTGGAGATCCGTCGCAGCACCTGCACTACGATCGCTACCTGCAGACCCCGACGTCGAAGAAGACCATCTTCACCGCTCGCCAGGAACGGTCGCGCCGCCGCACGCTGCTTGCCGTGGCGCTCATCCTCATCGTCGCCGTCGCGCTCTTCGTCTGGTTCGTGTTCCTGCGGTAGCGGAGCGGCGGCGCATCCTCGAACCTCGCCGCCCGTATCTCCCAAACTATGCAAAACAAGGAGATAAGCGCCCCGTTTGAGGCGCTTATCTCCCGACTTTGCATATTCTGGAACGAACCGGGCGCCGCGAATCGCACGGCGGCCGTGTGCCCGCGCGCCCCTACGACAGCAGCTCGCGGCCGTCGGCCTCGATCCTCTCGATGAGCGCGTCGGCGGAAGCGGCGTCATCGCCCTTCGCGAAGATGTAGATCTTGATCTTGGGCTCGGTGCCGCTCGGGCGGACGATGGCCTTGTTACCGCCCTCGAGGTCGAACTCGAGGACGTTCGCCTTGGGCAGGCCGTTCACGCCCTCCGCGTAATCGACGACCTGCTCGACGGCGAGACCGGCCATCTGCGCGGGCGGCTCGGCGCGCAGCCCCGCCATGATGCCCGCCATCTTGCTCGCACCCTCGGCGCCGGGGTAGCTGAGCGACACGGTCTTGTTGTGGTAGTAGCCGTACTTCTCGTACAGGTCGCGCATCGCCTCGACGAGGTTCTTGCCCTTGAGGCGGTAATCCTGCGCCATCTGGCAGATGAGCAGCGACGCGTTCACGGCGTCCTTGTCGCGCACGTGGTCGCCCGAGAGGTAGCCGTAGCTCTCCTCGAAGCCGAAGATGAAGCGGTCGGCCTCGCCGGCGTCGGCGAGCGAGGTGATGATGTCGCCGATGTACTTGAAGCCCGTGAGGCAGCGGCGCAGCTCGAAGCCGTAGTCCTCGGCGAGCGCGTCAGCCATCGCGGAGGACACGATGGTGGTGACGGCGACCTTGCGGGAGAGGTCCTCGCCGCGCTCGGCGCGCATGCGGCAGATGTAGTCGAGCAGGAGCACGCCCATCTCGTTACCCGTGATGAGCGTGTAATCGTCGCCGTCGGCGCAGGCCACGCCCACGCGGTCGGCATCCGGGTCGGTCGCGAGCAGAAGGTCGGGCTGCACCTCGCGGCACAGGTCGATGCCCTTCTGCATGGCCTCGCGGATCTCGGGGTTCGGATACGGGCAGGTGGGGAAATCGCCGTTGGGGTCGCGCTGCTCGGGCACGATGGTGATGTCCGTGATGCCCGCGCGGTTCAGCACGGTCGTGACGGGGATGAGGCCGGTGCCGTTGAGCGGGGTGTACACGAGCTTGAGCGGGGCCTTGGCGACCTCCTCCGGCGTGAGGTTGCAGACGGACTTCGAGAGCACGGCGTCGTAGTAGCGGTCGAGGCAGTCGTCGTCAATCCACTCGATCATGCCCGCGGCCATGGCCTCGTCGAAGTCCATGGTCTTGATGCCGCCCCACATGTCCACGCGCGCGATGGCGGCGGAGATGGCGTCGGCGACCTCGGATGCGATCTGGCAGCCGTCGGGGCCGTAGGCCTTGTAGCCGTTGTACTGCGCGGGGTTGTGCGACGCGGTGACGCACACGCCGCCGGAGCACTTGAGGTCGCGGACCGCCCACGACAGCGTGGGTACCGGCGAGATCTTCGGGTACACGAGCGCCTTCACGCCGTTCGCCGCGAAGATGGAGGCAGCGGTCTTCACGAACAGCTCGCCGTTGTTGCGGCTGTCGCGGGCGATGGCGACCGTGGGGTGCTCGTAGGTCGCGACCAGGTAATCCGAGAAGCCCTGCGTGGCGCGGCCGACGGTGTAGATGTTCATGCGGTTCGTGCCGGCGCCGAGCGTGCCGCGCAGTCCGGCCGTGCCGAACTCGAGGTCCTGGAAGAAGGCGTCCGTGATGGCGTCCTCGTCCCCCGATTCCTTCAGCGCGACGAGCTCGGCCTTGAGCTCGTCATCCTTGACGTTGGCAAGCCATTCGTCGAGGAGCGCGTATACGTCTGCCATATGAAGCCTTCCTTTCGAGCAAAGCCCTGTCCTTCCCCGTGCGATCGTGGCGGGGCGGCGCCGAAGCGCAGTCTTGGTAAGCATCATACGACAAGCACAAGATGCGGGACGCATCGAGGCGATAGGCGCGCGGATTCATCGGTGACGGGATGGTTCGCGCGGCGCACGGGGTCGAACGAGGCTGCAACCCGTGGTACAATGCTCGCGCGGGCCGTTAGCTCAGCTGGCAGAGCAGGGGACTTTTAATCCCAAGGTCTAGGGTTCGAACCCCTAACGGCCCACCATCGATGCGCGAGGTCGGGCGGTATGCCCGGCCTTTTTGCATATCCGGGCGAATATCACTGCGATGTACACAGACTCCTAGGTGATAAAAAGGTGTCTGACACCATTTTATCAGGCGGAGCGCAGGGATCGGTAGATGCTCGGGGCGCTGATACCCGTCAGGCGCGCCATCTGCTTCACGGTGATCCCCACATCGCGAAGCGCCTTGAGCGCCTCGGCGCGGCGCGCCAGCGGGAGCGCTTTCACCTTAGCGACATCCGGAGCCCCCGCCTGTGCCAGCGCCGCGCGGGCGACGGTCAGCGCGAGGTCGTCGGGCACGGGTGTGCCCTCGATGCGCCCGTCGAAGCACGGCGTCTCCTCCGCGCAGAAGCGGTCGAGCCCCTCCCGTCCGTCGAACAGCTCGAGCACCCGCGCGACGTCCGTGCAACCCTCGCCGCGCAGCACGTCCTGGTAGCTGCTCCACGGATACTCCTGCCACGAGCCCAACCCGGCGGCTGACGGGTTCTTCAGCACGTAGCGCACCACCTGCATGAGGTAGGCGTCGTCCTCGATGGCGAAGCTCCCGAACCGCTGCTCGAAGAGGTTGCCCGCGCGGCCATGGCGCAGGTTGAAGGCGCGCGCGTACGTGCCGCTCATGCGCTGCATGGCACGGCTGAGCTGCTGCCTGGGATCGTCGAGCACCAGGTGCACGTGGTTGCTCATGAGGCACCATGCCACGAGGCCGATGCCCGCCGCCTCGGCGGACTCGGCCATGATCGTGCGGAACCGTTCGCGGTCGGCGTCATCCTCGAAGATGAGCTGCTTCGCGTTGCCACGCAGCACGACGTGATAGAAGCCCGATTCCGAAACCATGCGCCGTTGCCTGGACATGCTCAGCTCCGTTACCTCGCGATTGATAAAAAGGTGACTGACACCATTTTATCATTCCCAGCTCCACTGGCCGTTCACGAACACCGGGAGCTCGATGCCGTCGGCCTGGATGCCGGTGATCGTGAGGTCGTCGGAGCCGATCATGAAGTCGACGTGCACCGTCGATGCGTTCACGCCGCGGGCGCAGAGCTCGTCCATATCCATCTCGTAGCCGCCGTCGTAGCACTCCGGGAACCCGGTGCCGAGCGCCAGGTGGCAGCTCGCGTTCTCGTCGTAGAGCGTGTCGTAGAAGAGCGTCTCGCTCTCGCGGATGGGCGTGTTCTTGGAGATGAGCGCCACCTCGCCGAGGCGTCGGGCGCCCTCGTCGGTGTCGAGGATGCTCTTGAGCGTCTCGACGCCCGTGCGCGCACCGAAGTCCACCACGCGACCCTCCTCGAAGCGCAGCCAGAAATCCTCCACCTTGCTCCCGTGATGGATGAGCGGGAGCGCCGCGTACACGATGCCGTCGGCGCGCAGGCGGTCGGGCGAGGTGAACACCTCCTCGGTGGGGATGTTGGGGAAGAATGGGTGACCCTCGGGCGTCTCGCTCCTGCCGCCCGCCCAGATATGGCGGTCGATGAGACCCACGGTGAGGTTCGTGCCGTTCTCGGAGGTGTAGCGCAGGGCATCGAAGTGCCGGTCGTTCAGGAAGCGCAGGTTCTTCTCGAAGGTCGCGTCGTGGAGCTCCCACGCGCTCTCGGGGTCCTCGCCATCGGCGCGGGCGGCGGCGAGGATGGCGCACCACAGGCGGTACACCGCCACCTCGTCGGGGATATCGGGAAACACCTTGCGCGCCCAGGCTGCGACCGGCGCGCCGGCGATGCACCACGGGTTGACGTTGAAGTCGAGGCCGCGGCGAAACGCGACGCACTGGCTGTTCTTGGCCTTTGCCGCGGTCGCGGGCTTGGCGGGATCGATGTCCTTGAGCGCTTCGGGGTCGGACCCCTCGATGAAGATGAAGCATGCGCCCGCCGCGGCGAGGCCGTCGAGCTGCACGCGCTGCCATTCCGGCGTCTGCTCGAAATACGCCGTCTCGACGTGCTCGTACGTGAGGCGCGACACCTCGTCGTCGCTCCAGATGACCGTCACGTGGCCCGCGCCGGCCTCGTACGCGCTCCGGACGAGCACGCGCGCGAACTTGGCGCATTCCACGGGAGCCATGACCACGACCTCCTGGTCGGGCTCGACGTTCACCCCCTTGCGCACGATGAGCTGCGCATAGCGCTCAATCTTCGGCGCGATGGCCATCATGCCCGCGCGGGCGTCCTCCACGGTGAGGGCGACTTTGATCATCTTGGCTCCTTACAGCGAACACGGGCGGGACGACGCCACATATTCAGGGGCAGATGTGCGCGCGCCGCCGCTACACAGCATGGGGGCGCACCGCCGGGCTCGGCATGGTGCGCCCCCCCTCATAGCTCGGCTAGTGGCGCGAGCGATGGTTCTTCTTCGGACCCTTCTTCTTCGCGGGCTGCGCCTGCTCGGGCTCCTCGGCGGCTGCAGGCTCCTTCTCCTTGGCGCCCTTGCCCTTTTTCGCCGCCTCGCGCTCGGCCTCCTCCTCGAGCACCTCGATCACCTTGCGGTCGGTCATGCCGGCCACCTGCGCCTTGTAGAAGTTGCGCAGGGGGCGGATCTTCACGAGGCCGTAGACGAAGCCGCCGATGACGAACGCGTACGCGATGCCGAGGCCCACGAGCTGGCCCACGGCGATGGTCCCGGCGGGGACGAACGAGTTGAAGACGCCGGTGAGCATGAGCCACACGATGATGATGACCGCGATGCCCACGCCCTCGATCACCCAGAAGAGGCGGCGCTTCGAACGATATTCCTCATCCTGCCGCATGAGGATGTTGGCCGCGGAGTACATGCGGTCCTCCTTGGCACGCAGCTCCTGTTTGCGTGCCTTCTTCTCGGCCTTCGAAAGCCCCTCGAGCGATTCGCCCTGCTCGTACTCCTTGCGGCGGGTCTTCGCGCTCGCGGAGACGACGCGCACGGAACCCGCGGCGGCGCGGGCGGGCTTGGCGGATGCGGCGGACTTCCTCGTAGCACCCGCGAAATCACGTTCCTGGGTGCGCTTGTTGGTTGCGCTCCGGATAGTCACTTACTCGTTTCCCTTCATGCTTGCGAATTCGGTACCGGTGATGATCTGGTACGCCTCGCGGTAGCGCGCGGACGTGCCCTCGATGACCTCGGCAGGCAGGTGCGGCGGCTCGCCGGTCATATCCCAGTTGGCACGGAGCCAATCGCGCACGTACTGCTTGTCGTAGCTCGGTTGGACGGCACCCTCCTCGTAGCTCGCCGCGAGCCAGAAGCGGCTCGAATCCGGCGTGAGGCACTCGTCGATGAGCGTCACCTTGCCGTCGATGATGCCGAACTCGAACTTGGTGTCGGCGATGATGATCCCGCGCGTGGCGGCGTACTCCGCGGCCGCGCTGTAGATCTTGAGCGAGTAGTCGCGGATCTGCTCGGCGATGTCCGCGCCGACGATCTCCACGCAGCGGTCGAACGAGATGTTCTCGTCGTGGTCGCCGATCGCAGCCTTCGTGGACGGGGTGAAGATGGGCTCGGGCAGCTTGGACGCCTCGGTGAGGCCGGCGGGCAGGGAGATGCCGCACACGGTGCCGTCCTCGTCATAGGTCTTCTTGCCGCTGCCAGTGAGGTACCCGCGCACGATACACTCGACCGGGATGGTCTCCGCACGGCGCACGAGCATGGCGCGGCCGGCCAGGTAGTCGCGGTACTCGGCGAACTCCGCCGGGAAATCGTCCACATCAATGGACACGAGGTGGTTGGGGACCAGGTCGGCGAACTTGTCGAACCAGAACGCCGAGATGCGGTTGAGCACCTCGCCCTTGAAGGGAATCTCATCCGGCAGGATGTAGTCGAAAGCCGAGATGCGGTCCGTCGCCACCATGAGCAGGTTCTCGCCCGCCTGGTAGATATCGCGCACCTTGCCATGGGAATCCGGACGACGCTCCATGTTTGCCACGTGGAATCAACTCCTCTTGCATGTACACCGGGCACGGCTGACACCGTGATAAAAACCAGCCTGTCTGCTTTTTATCACGGCGCCAGCCGCTATATCCTAGTGTTCCATTGTAGATGAAGCGGGCTCCGTCATGTGCTCGCGCGGCAGATGAATCGTAAATGTCGTGCCTTTTCCAAGTTCGGATTCGACCGAGATGTAGCCGTGGTGGCGCTCGACGATCTGCTTGGTCACGGAGAGCCCCACGCCCAGGCCGCCGGCCTCGCGGGCGCGGCTCGCATCGGCGCGCCAGAAGCGCCCGAAGATGCGCGACAGGTCCTCCTTGGCGATGCCGATGCCCGTGTCGGAGACGATGATCTGCACGGTGCGGCGGTCGGCGCGCACGGAGACGACGACCCAGCCGCCCTCGGGCGTGTAGCGCATCGCGTTGCTCATGAGGTTCACGACGGCCTGGGTGATCATGTCCGCGTCGACATCGATGACCGCGGCACGTCCCTGGGTGTCGTCCGAGAACCGGAGCCTGAGGTCGCGCTTGATGAACAGCTGCTGCTGGCCGTCCACGATGCGCCGCACGAACGGCACGATGTCCACCGGCTCCAGGTTGAGCGGCGTCGTGCGGTTCTCCATGCGCGAGAGGTCGAGCATCTGCTGCACGAGGCGCGCGAGGCGGCGCGTCTCGGAGGCGACCGTCTCGAGGTGCTCGTCGTCGCAGGGCAGGACCCCGTCCTGCATGGCCTCGACCGTCGCGAGCATCGCCATGAGGGGCGTGCGCAGCTCGTGCGCCACGTCCGAGGTGATGCGCCGCTCGTGCATCAGGTCCTTCTCGAGCGAGGTCGCCATCTCGTCGAAGGTCTCGCCGAGCCGGTCGATCTCGTCGTCGCCGCGCAGGCCGGTGCGTGCGGAAAGGTCCCCGTCGCGGATCTGCTTCGCCGTGCCGGTGATGCGGCGCAAGGGGTTCGTGAGCATGCGCGACACGAAGATGCCGATGATGACCGCGATGGTGACCGCCGCGATCGAGGCGATGAACATGGCGTTGAAGGTGCGGTCGCGGAAGGCGGTGTCGGCCTTGCCCAGCAGGGCATCGGATCCGAAGACCCAGAGGCGCACCTTGCCCACCACGGTCCCGTTGGCGAGGACGATGTCGCGCGTCACCGATGCCGAGGCATCGGTCGGAGCGCTCGAGGTGAGGCCATGGGTCTCATGTGCGTCGCTGCCCGCCGTGCCCACCGCGGGCGCCGCCGGCCACGAATCGTCGTACACGATGGTGCCGCTCGCATCGATGACCTGCAGGCCGATATCGTCCGAGACGATGCTCGAGTCCGCGATCTCGGAGAGCGTGGCGATGCTCCACTTGCCGCTCGTCTCGTACATCGAGGCGAGGCGCGAGGCCGTGGCCTCGGCGATGTCGGTCATGTTCGTGCGCGTGTAATCGGTGAAGGCGCCGCTCCACACCACGGCGACCACGCCCACGAGCACGAGCACCGTCATGATCGAGGCGAGCGCGAACGAGGCGGCCATGCGCGTGGCATAGCTCATACCCGGATGCGTGTCCGAGCGCGGCGTGTTCCACTGCGCCCGGGAGCTCGGCTCCTCGGTCTGCTTGTGCTTTGTCCCGGTCTCGATGCGTGCGGGCAACATGGCAGCGCGCTACTTCGCGTCCTGGGTGCCATCCTCCGCCGGCTTCGCGGGCGCCTCGAAGCGGTACCCCACGCCATGGACGGTGAAGAGCCACTTCGGGTGCTTGGGGTCGTCGCCGAGCTTGGCGCGGAGATTCTTCACGTGGCTGTCGATGGTGCGCTCGTAGCCCTCGAAGTCATAGCCGAGCACCTTCTCGACGAGCTCCATGCGGTTGTACACGCGGCCCGGGTGACGGGCGAGCGTGGTAAGGAGCTTGAACTCGGAAGCGGTGAGGTCGACTTCCTTGCCCTCGACGAGAATCTTGTGACCCGAGATGTCGATGACCAGGTCGCCGAAGTCGAGCACCTCGACCTGCGGCTCGTCAGTGAGATGCGTGCGGCGGAACAGCGCCCTCACGCGCGCGACGAGCTCGCGCGGGCTGAACGGCTTGATGAGGTAATCGTCCGCGCCGAGCTCGAGGCCGATGATGCGGTCCTCGACCTCGCCCTTCGCGGTGAGCATGATGATCGGCACGTCGGAGGTGTCGCGGATCGCGCGGCACACGCGCTCGCCCGAGAGCTTGGGAAGCATGAGGTCGAGCACGATGAGATCGAACTGATGCTTCTCGAACTCCTCGACCGCGGACTGACCGTCACCGACGCCGACGACCCAATAGCCTTCGCGCTCGAGATACGCTGCGACGGCATCGCGAATAGCCTTCTCATCTTCGACGAGCAGAATCCTTCTTGCGTCCGAAGCCATATCAGGCCTCCTTATCACTTTTCACCGAACCATCACATTGTAGCGTATACCGCGCTGCGAGGTGCAAGCACGACGCTCGCTGGCGGACTTTGGCCGTTCGCCGGCAGATTCTGCGCCTATTATTTCCATGTCGGCCGCATTCTTTCCGGAGGAAGCCATGCCATATTATATCCGCACCGCCACGCCCGCCGACGCCGCGGGCGCGCTCGCGGTCTATGCCCCGTACGTCACCGAGACCACGGTGAGCTTCGAGCTCGAGCCGCCCACGGTCGAGGAATACGCCGCGCGCATCGCGCACAAGCTCGCATGCGCGACGTTTCTCGTGGTCACAGACGGTGTTGACGGGGCTGTCGTCGGCTTCGCCTACAACGGGGAGTTCAGGGAGCGCCCGGCCTACGACTGGGCGTCCGAGATCTCGATCTACCTCGCGCCCGGCCATCAGGGGCACGGGCTGGGCTCGGAGCTGCTCCGCGTGCTCGAGGAGCTCATGCGGGCGCAGGGCGTGGTCATGAGCGAGGCGTGCATCACGTCGAGCAACGCCGCCTCGATAGAGTTTCACGCGAAACATGGCTATATGCTATGCGGCGAGCACCACGCCTGCGGGTTCAAGCTGGGTTCGTGGCTCGACGTGACGTGGATGGAGAAGCAGCTGGCAGAGCCGTTCACGCCGCCCGCGCCGCGCCGGCGCGTTCCCGCGGAAGAGACTGCGCGCATCCTCGCCGCCGCGAACGAGCGGCTGCGTGCGCGCTAGCCTCTACAGCTGAAACACGCGAGCGGTGACGCTCTCCGGGATGCCCGTGGTTCCGCGCACCGTGCCGAAGGTGAGGAACTGGCTCGATTGCCCCTCCGTGGCGGGAAAGTCGCCGTACTCGGTGGCGCGGTCGGGCGAGTAGAGCACGCCGTAGGTCTGGGCGTCCGTATCGACGATGAGGTGCGACGACTGCGTCTTGATGAGGTAGGTGCTGCCGTTGCCCGAGATCTGCGAAAGCGGCTCGCGCCGAACGTAAAGGTAGGGGCCGCCGGAGACGCCCAGGAACGAGCCCATGCTGCCGAGGCTGCCCGCACCGTCGTACGACGCCTCGACCGAGAACGCGAAGCGGTCGCCCAGGTACTCGGCATCGAGCGGCGCGACGGGGCTCGGCATGACGAGCTGGTCCACCTGGTCGTAGTCCTTGCTGGTCAGATCGAGCGCGGTGAGGCCGTAGTAGGTTCCCTCGTCCTCGCGCACGCGCGGGGTGATGGTGAGCACGTTGCCGGAAACACGCGGGGTCGTCGCAAAGCGGCCGTGGGAGGTCCAGACCTCGATGCCCTCGTCCGCGCCGACGCTCCAGATGTAGCAGTGCGAATCCTCGCCCGCCGATGATCCCGTCGAGAGCGGCATTCGCTGCCAGATCACGCTGTCGCCGCACACCGTGATGCGGGGCGGCTCCCAGTTCTCGTCGCCCTCGTCGAGCTTCACCGGGTCGCCCACGAGCGAGCCGTCGGCGAACTGCTGGCCGAAGAGCGCCCAGGAGCGGTCCGTGTAGTTGATCTCGATCCACGCGTACACGCTGTCCGAGCAGCGCACGTCGAAGTACGTGTAGGGCGAGCCCTGCGTCGCGTCCTCCTTGACGGTGACGAGGTTGCCGCTCGAGAGACTGAGTGCGCCGAGCGTGTTGATGTGCGCCGCGGATTCCGGTGTGAGCATCGCCGCGGACCACGCCGCGTTGCCCGTGTGGAAAAGCAGGGTCCCCAGGGGAAGCGTCCAGGTCGCGCTCGGCGTGAGGGTCGCGTCGGTGTATTCGTAGTCGCCGTCGAGCACGTTGATGATGAGCGAGCTATCAGTAACCACCTGCGGCTCGCCGGTCTGGGTGTGGTTCTCGTTGGACGAGCACGAGGTGAGCGCGATCGCCGCCATGCCCGCGCCCGCGGCGGCAGCGCTGCCGATCGCGAACGAGCGACGGGAGAGGGACCGGTCGAAGATCATGCCTGCGCCCTTGCCTGCTCTTGCGCCGCATCGAGCGCGCAGCACAGCTGGTCGGCGCAGGACGTGGAGCGCGGGCCGCACGTGTTGCCGCGCAGGATCGCGGCGATCTCCGCGACGGGATGGCCGGCGACGAGCTTGCTGATGGCCTTGAGGTTGCCGTTGCAGCCGCCGGTGAACGCGACGCCTTCGATGACCTCGCCCGCATCGTCGAGCTCGACGTGGATGTTCTTGGAGCACACGCCGCGCGGCTTGAAATCGATTGCGACCATATCTCTTCCCTTTCAATCTTCTTACGCAATGGGTTGGTTGGGGACGTGTTCCTTTCAACCCCTTTTTCGTTCGTCCCGCAGGGCGGGTCGGGAACGCCCCCTCCCCGGGTTAGTCGAGGCTCAGCTGCTGCAGGCGGTCGAACACCACGTCGACGCGCGTGAGGAAACTCCACGGGTCGAAGATGCGGTCGAGCTCCTCGGAGCTCACGGTGCAGCGCGGGTCCGCCTCGAGCTTCTCGCGGAACGTCGTGCCCGCCACGCACTGCTGAACCTCGCGCCACGTGGCCATGGCGTTCTCCTGCACGATCGCGTACGCCTCCTCGCGCGTGATGCCCGTCTCCACGAGGGCGAGCAGCACCTTGGAGGAGAAGATGAGGCCGCGCGTCTTGTTGAGGTTCGCCTTCATCTGCTCCGGGTAGAGGATGAGGCCGTCCACCACGCGGATGAGGCACTGGAACATGTGGTCGAGCGCGATGAAGCTATCGGCCTGCGCCACGCGCTCGGCGGAGCTGTGGGAGATGTCGCGCTCGTGCCACAGCGCCACGTTGTCGAAGGCGACCTGGGCGTTGGCCTTCACCACGCGGGAGAGGCCGCAGACCTTCTCCATGGTGATGGGGTTGCGCTTGTGCGGCATGGCCGAGCTGCCCTTCTGCCCCTTCTTGAACGGCTCCTCGGCCTCGAGGGTGTCGGTCTTCTGGAGGTTGCGGATCTCGGTGGCGATGCGCTCGCAGGTGGCCGCCGTGGTGGCGAGCACGCCGGCGAGGTAGGCATGGTGATCGCGCGAGATGACCTGCGTGGAGAGCGGGTCGTGCACGAGCCCCAGGTGCTCGCAGACGTACTCCTCGACGAAGGGGTCGATGGAGGAATACGTGCCCACCGCGCCGGAGATGGCGCCGAAGGCGACGTTGGCGCGGGCGTCCTTGAGACGGTCGTAATCGCGCTTGAGCTCCCACGCCCAGCTGCCGAACTTCATGCCGAAGGTCATGGGCTCGGCGTGGATGCCGTGCGTGCGGCCGACGCACAGGGTGTCGCGCTCCTCGAAGGCACGGCGCAGGCAGATCTCGCCGAGCTTGCGGCAGTCCTCGATGAGGATGTCCGTGGCCTGAACGAGCTGGTAGCACAGGGCGGTGTCGCCGAGGTCGGAGGAGGTCATGCCGAAGTGCACCCAGCGCGACGGCTTGGGCTGGCCCTCCGGGACGTCGCGGTCGATGTACTCGCCCATGTTGGTGAGGAAGGCGATGACGTCGTGGTTGGTGACGGCCTCGATGGCATCGACCTCATCCTTGTTGAAGGCGGCATGCTCGCGGATCCACGCGGCCTCCTCCTTCGTGATGCCGATCACACCCATCTCCGCGTGCGCCTCGCAGGCGAGCACCTCGATTTCCTGCCAGATGGCGTACTTGTTCTCGAGCGAGAAGATGTGGCCCATCTCGGGACGGGTGTAGCGATCGATCATGCGAGCTCCTTCGTTCCCCGCGCGCAGGGCGCGGCCTATGCGCTTCCTACCCGATTCTACCGCATGCGTGCACGCTGCCCATGTCCTTCGCAAGAATGGGGTATTTCAGCTGCGGCGGGCGTTGGCGATGCGTCGGTGCCCGTCACCTGGGTGATAAACAGGTGTCAGTCACCTTTTTATCACCGAGCGGCATCGCAGAACGCCGCAAGAACCCCGAGGCGCGGCTCTATGTCCTCGATCAGATCGATCGCGATATACGGAGTCGATGCAAGCGTTGCTCCGAAAGCGCCATCGCCTGCATCACGAATTGTCGCTTCGATGTTCGTGACAATCGACTTCGCCAAACGTTTGAGCACAGCGGAGGAGACGCCCAGATCGTCGGCAAGCATGGCAAGCGCATCCGGTGTCACTTGATCAATATCGCGCACTCCCCCGACCTCCATCGCCATATCTCTGCTGAACCTGGGGAAATATGTGGTTGAAACCAAATCATACGCGGGCATCAACATGAACGATGCTGGTCGACCGGGGCGCGCCGGGCTCAGCCGAATCGAATAGTTCTTCAAATGAGCGTCACAGTTGCCGATGACATATGAGTACAGAATGGTAGCGGCAACCTGTCTGATGTCGTGCGCGGGACGTGTGCTCCGACGCCGGATGAGACGAGCGATAGACCGTACGGTACCCCCTGGTAGCTCGGCATACTTCGAACCGGGAGTGCATCCAAGCGCCTGGGCAAGATCCTCTTGATGGAACCGAATGACCCTCAACAAACCATCCCGGACTTCCGCCGTGCGATCAAAGCGTGAGACGGCGAGCACCGGTTGCGCCAAATCGAGCAGTTGGCAATCGGGAACCGTAACGCCGCAGGCGCGGGCAGCTTGCATACAGAGGTACTCGATTTCAGGCAGATCCCGAAGATAGCTGGTCTTGAGGATATGGGTGGTGGCAGCGAATCCTCGAGGACGTAGCCAACCGTGCGCCCAGTCCCCTTGTGGGGGAAGGGCGAGGCCGATTTTGTTCTGCGTCCCCGCGAGCGATAGGCGTGATGCCGCATTCTCGGCAGCCAACTCCGAACGACTGCGAAACATGGAGCATAGTTCCTCGTACGAAATGGGATCATATCCTGAGTAGCGAGTGTTTGGTGCATCGTCGACATGATAGGCCACCACATCCCCGATGCACTCCCGTCCACAGCTCACCAAAATGCCGAGGTAGTCGTCCTCCGATATCTGAAGCTCTGCCGCAAGCTCTTGGCGCGCCATGCCCTCGGCGAGCAACCCCTCGAAATACGGCCTAAACGAGGGGGCGTCGAAAGCCTCATCGCGAAGAGGAATGGAAAGCGAAAGAGGTATGGCATCTCCTCGCGCCAGATATGCGGAGTCGTATGTAAAGCGTGACCCATCTTGGGAGATGCGCCCAACAGGCACCATCTGGTCAAGCGCGAGGCGGGCGATGAGGATGTCCTTCATCACGCCCTCCGTTCCGCGATGAGGTCGATGCCCAGTGTCAGGAGCACATCAATGACTTTGCCCGCCTCGGCGCTTTGCTTGCCGTTCTCAAGTTGGGAGACGAACGTGACGCCGACGCCCGCGAGGCCGGCGAGCTCTGTCTGGGTCAGTCCTTGTTCGCGGCGCGCCGTCCTGATGAGTGACCCGAGCTCGGACATATCGGTGATGACCATAGGCGCCTCCCAGATATGCGTTCGCATATATCATTGCAAGTATAGCTCATTTTTATTCGTACGCATAAATTAGTTGATACATGCTTCTAATGTATGCGTTCGCATACAAGATGATAAAAAGGTGACTGACACCTTTTTATCACCTCGCGCGGGCAGCCGACGACGCGACTTGTCCGCCGAAAACCGACGCGGTATACTGTCCCCTACGCCGGTTTGCCCGGCGCGACATACGCGGGCATCGCCAAGTGGTAAGGCATCAGCTTCCCAAGCTGACATCCGCGGGTTCGAGTCCCGTTGCCCGCTCCAGGTAATGAAAAGGCTCCCAGCGATGGGAGCCTTGTTTCATTAACGATGCGATAGCGGAACGAACCGCGCCCCTACGCCTCGGCCATCTCCTGCTTCATCTTCGCGATGACCTCGCGGTACTCGGGCATCGTCGCACCGAGGATCTGCGTGGCGTAGATGGCCGCGTTCTTGGCGCCGTTGATGGCCACGCACGCCACGGGCACGCCGGAGGGCATCTGCACCATGGAGAGCAGCGAGTCGAGGCCGCCCAGATCACTCGTCTTCATGGGCACGCCGATGACGGGCAGCGGGGTGAACGCTGCGACGACGCCGCCCAGGTGCGCCGCCTTGCCCGCCGCCGCGATGATGACGCGAAGTCCCCGGTCGGCAGCGGTCTCCGCCCACTCGTGCACCTTGTCGGGCGTGCGGTGCGCGCTCGCGATGACGAGCTCGTACGGAACCCCGAGCGCCTCGAGCTCGGCCGTGCAGCCCTCCATGGTCGGCATGTCCGACTTCGAGCCCATGATGATGCCGACGAGCGGCGTCTCCTGCTGGTCTGCCATTGCGTTCCTCCCTCTCCGCGGTCCAAGCCCGCACGGTACCCTCCATGCGATTATGCCATCAATGCGGTTACGCGCGGGCCTTTTGGGTAGTAATACTAGCCGAAGTACGCTAGACTCCAACGTCTGGCCGGCAACCGATACCCATCGACCATCAGGAGGTGCCATCATGATTCGAGCGGACATCGAGACCATCATCATGGCTTCCGGTGGCGGCCCCTCCCTCATCGTGCTGCGCGAGCGCTCGGGTGCCAGCGCCACGGAGGCGCCGCTCCGCACGCTCTCCATCCAGACGGGCGCCTTCGAGGCGGCGTCGATCAGCCAGGGCATCGACGGCACGGAGCTGCCGCGGCCCATCACGCACGAGCTCTTCCTCAACGTGCTCTCGAAGCTCGACGTCAAGATCGAGCGCGTCGAGATCAACCGCTACGACGCCCCGGTCTTCTTCTCGAACGTCGTGCTCGTGCACGAGGCGGACGGCGGCTTGAGCGAGGTGTCCGTGGATGCGCGCCCGAGCGACGCGCTCGCCCTCGCCGTGCGCGCCAACGCCCCCATCTACATCGAGGACGACGTCATGAACCGCGTGGGCACCGTGTCCGCCCGAAAGCGCGAGGAAGCCGACGAGGACGAGCTCGAGCAGTTCGACAAGTTCGTCCAGACGCTCTCCCCCGACGATTTCTAAGCCCGCCGCAATCGCTATGATGATGAGGGTGTCGCGATCCCGCGGCACCCTCGTTTTATATCGGGAGCGGAGGAAACCGTGCACGACATCCGACCCATCATCGATCGCGCCCTGCAGGTGCTCGAGACGCACCGCCTCGACCGGACGGGCGCCTACGCGCGCTGGATCTGGCAGGATGCGGCAGGCGGGCGCGAGCTCGGCCTCAACGAATACGGCTGCGCGGACGCCGCGAACATCCTCTACATGGTGGGCGCGTTCCCCTCCGATCCGCGCGAGCGCCAGGCGTGGATCGACACGCTCCAGGGCTTCCAGGATCCCGCAACCGGCCTCTTCACCGAGGCGACGCACCACCCCTATCACACCACGGCGCATTGCATCGCGGCGCTCGAGCTCTTCGACGCGCGGCCGCGCCACCCCCTGACCGCTCTGCACCACTACCTCGACCGGGACGAGCTCTACCGCTTCCTCGACGGCCTGCACTGGCAGGACGACCCGTGGATCGCCTCGCACCAAGGAGCCGGCATCTACGCCGCGCTCGTGCTTGCGGGCGAGGCGCCGCGCGCGTGGCAGGATTGGTACTTCGCGTGGCTCTACGAGGAAGCCGACCCCGCGACCGGCTTCTGGCGCAAGGGGCACGTCGTCCCCACGTGCCAGGGCGACTCGTTCTCGGGCACGCTCGCCGAGCCGACGGTCTTCCCGCACCTCGCGGCATCGTTCCACTACCTGTTCAACCATGAGTACGCCCACCGGCCGCTGCACTACCCCGAGAAGGTAGTCGAGACCTGCCTGGACATCTACGCGAACCACCGCTGGCCCACCTTGGGGCACGCAGTCACCTTCGCCGAGGTCGATTGGGTCTACACCCTGAACCGCGCGCAGCGCCAGACGGGCACGCACTTCGCGGAGACGAAGGAGGCCCTGCGCGCGTTCGCGGACGAGTACGTGGGCTTCCTGCTTGAGCTCGACCCCGCGACGCACGAGAACTTCAACGACCTGCACACGCTGTTCGGCTGCATCTGCGCGCTCGCCGAGCTACAGGCGGCGCTGCCGGGCTACCTCGCGAGCGACAAGCCGCTCAAGCTCGTCCTCGACCGCCGGCCGTTCATCTAACGGCGCTCTGCGCGCGGTGATAAAAAGGCGACTGACACCATTTTATCGCCGCGCAGCAAAGGGGCGCATACGCAACGAGGGGGCTCGAAAGCCCCCTCGCTTCGTAATGGTTACTCGTCCATCAGGTCCTCGAGCGCCTCATCGGATGCGCCGATGTCCACGCGCTCGTCCTCGTTGTTCGCGATGTCCCCGAGCGGAAGCGTGCCCTGGTGCTCGTCGGCCGGGGCCTTCGGCTTCTTCTTCGCGCTCGTCATGCGCGCCACGGCGGTCACGCGGTCGCCGTCCGCGACGTTCATCATCTTCACGCCCTGGGTCGCGCGGCCGGTCTGCGAGATCTCGCTCGTCTTGACGCGGATGACCGTCGCGCCCTCCGTGATGATGAAGAGCTCGTGCTGCGGGCCCACCGTCTTCATGGCGGCGAGCTTGCCCTTGCGCGGCGTCATCTGGATGGTGTAGACGCCCTGTCCGCCGCGGTTCTGCAGCGGGTAGTCCGCCACCGGCGTGCGCTTGCCGTAGCCGCGCTCGGTGATGACGAAGAGGTCGCCCTTGCCGTTCGAGATCTCCATGCCCAGGACCTCGGCGTCGTCCTTGAGGGTGATGCCGCGCACGCCGCTCGTATCGCGGCCGGTCGCGCGCACCTGCTCCTCCTCGAACACGATGGCCTTGCCGGCCGTCGTGGCCATGATGACGCGGTCGCCCTCGCGCACGCGGCGCACGTCGAGCAGGGCGTCGCCCGCCTTGAGGTTGATGGCGATGATGCCGTCGCGGCGGCTGCGGTCGTAGGCGCTCATCACGGTCTTCTTCACCATGCCGCTCTTCGTGGCGAACAGCAGGTACTCGTCGTCCGGGAACTCGCGGCAGGAGATGACGCTCGCGATCTTCTCGCCCTCCTCGAAGGGCAGGAGGTTCACGATGGCCGTGCCGCGCGCCTGACGCGTGCCGATGGGCAGCTCGTGCACCTTCAGGCGGTACACCTTGCCGCGGTTCGTGAAGAAGAGCACGTACTCATGGGTGCTCGCGATGAACATCTCGGAGATGACGTCGTCCTCTTTGAGGCTCACGCCCGAGACGCCCTTGCCGCCGCGCTTCTGCGAGCGGTACGCGGCCACGGGGATGCGCTTGACGTAGCCGGTGTGGGTGATGGTGACGACCATGTCCTCGTCGGCGATGAGGTCCTCGACGTCGAGGTCGCGCTCGGCGGCAGCAATCTCGGTGCGGCGCTTGTCGGCGTACTTCTTCGAGATCTCGCGCATCTCGTCCTTGATGACGCCGAGGATCTTCTCCTCGTGCGCGAGCAGGTCCTCGTAGTAGGCGATGGCGCGGCGCAGGCCCGCGAGCTCCTCCTCGATCTTGTCGCGCTCGAGGCCGGTGAGGCGGCGGAGCTTCATCTCGAGAATGGCGTTCGTCTGCTCGGGCGTGAAGCCGAAGCGCTCGATCAGGCGCTGGCTGGCCTCGGCGTCGGTCTGCGAGGAACGAATGATGTGGATGACCTCGTCGATATGGTCGAGGGCGAGCAGGTAGCCCTCGAGGATGTGGGCGCGCGCCTGCGCCTTCTTGAGGTCGAAGCGCGTGCGGCGGGTCACGACGTCGACCTGGTGGTCGATGTAGTGGCGGAGCATCTCGGTGAGCGAGAGGCACTTGGGCACGCCGCCCACGAGCGCGAGGTTGTTCACGCCGAAGGTGGTCTGCAGCGAGGTGAACTTGTAGAGGTTGTTGAGGACGACCTGCGGGATGACGCCCTTCTTGAGCTCGATGACGAGGCGGATGCCCTTCCGCGTGGACTCGTCGCGCATGTCGGCGATGCCCTCGATGCGCTTCTCGTTCACGAGCTGGGCGATCTTCTCCTGGAGCGTGCCCTTGTTCACCTGGTAGGGAATCTCGGTGAAGACGAGGCGGTTGCGGCCGGTCTTGGTGGACTCCACATGCGCCTTGGCGCGCACGGTGATGGAGCCGCGGCCGGTCTCGTAGGCCTGGCGGATGCCATCGGAGCCCATGATGACCGCGCCCGTGGGGAAGTCCGGACCGGGCATGATCTGCATGAGCTCGTCGACCGTCGCGTCGGGGTGGTCGATGAGGTAGCACGTGGCCTCGACGGCCTCGCCGAGGTTGTGCGGCGGGATGTTCGTGGCCATGCCGACGGCGATGCCCGACGAGCCGTTCACGAGCAGGTTGGGGAAACGCGCGGGCAGCACCTGGGGCTCGGCGAGCGACTCATCGTAGTTGGGCTGCCAGTCCACGGTGTCCTTCTGCAGGTCGCGGAGGAGCTCCATGGCCGGGCGCGCGAGGCGGCTCTCGGTGTAGCGCATGGCCGCGGCGCCGTCGCCGTCGATGTTGCCGAAGTTGCCGTGGCCGTCGATGAGCGGCGTGCGCATGCTGAACCACTGCGCGAGGCGGACCATGGTGTCGTAGACCGCGGAGTCGCCGTGCGGGTGGTACTTGCCGATGACCTCGCCGACCGTCCAGGCCGACTTCTTGTGCGGGCGGTTGGGGTAGATGCCGCTCTCGTTCATGGCGTAGAGGATGCGGCGGTGCACCGGCTTCAGGCCGTCGCGGACGTCCGGCAGGGCGCGGGCGGTGATGACGGACATGGAGTACTCGATGAAGCTCTGGCGCATCTCGCGGCCGAACTCCGAGATCTGGAGCGACCCGCCGTTGATGTCCTCGCCGGCAGCCTCGCCGCGGTCGACCTCGCCGAAGCTCTCCTCGAGCTCCTCGTCGTCGACCTCCTCCTCGTCGGCGTCCTCGTCCTCGACGTAGACGTCGGCGCCCTCGTCGTCGGCTTCGGCACGGGCGAGCAGGCGCTTCAGGTCGTCGGGCAAGCCCTCCGAACCCTCGCCGGCACCCGGGGTGTTGTTCATATCTTCAGCCACGTACTACCTCCTTGCAGGGGTTGGTTGGGGACGTGTTCCTTTCAACCCATCCCGTGACGGGATGAGTCCGGCGGCCACCATGCCCAGGGATGGGTTGAAAGGAACACGTCCCCAACCAACCCCTCCGGCAGGACCGCCAGACCGGGTTCGCTATGCGTCCAGGAAGCGGGCGTCGTGCGCGTGCTTCTCGATGTACTCGCGACGGTACTCCACCTGGTTGCCCATGAGCTCGCGCACGGCGCGGTCGGCAGCCATGGCGTCATCGATGGTCACGCGCTGCAGGATGCGCGTCTTGGGATCCATGGTGGTCGACGCGAGCTGCTTGGGATCCATCTCGCCCAGACCCTTGTAGCGCTGGACGGTGTAGCCGCGGCGCTTCTTGGTGACCTTGCCGCCCTCGGCCTCGTCGCCGTCGTCGGGGTTGAGCCCCAGGCGCTCGATGGTCTCGCGCAGGATCTCCTCCTCGGGCTGGCGGCCGTTGGGGTAGACGTAGTGGATCTTGTTGCGCACCTTCACGCCGAAGATGGGCGGGCACGCCACGTACACGTACCCCGCGTCGATGAGCGGGCGCATGTACTTGTAGAAGAACGTGAGCAAAAGGATGCGGATGTGCGCGCCGTCGACGTCGGCGTCCGTCATGATGATGATCTTGTGGTAGCGCGCCTTCGTGATGTCGAAGTCGCCGCCGTCGCCCGAGCTCGACGTCACGCCGGTGCCGATGGCGGTGATGAGCGACTGGATGGTGTCGCTCGAGAACGCGCGGTGGTCGCCCACGCGCTCGACGTTCAGGATCTTGCCGCGCAGGGGCAGGATCGCCTGGATGTCGCGGCGGCGGCCGTCCTTGGCCGAGCCGCCTGCGGAGTCACCCTCGACGATGAAGAGCTCGGTGAGCTCGGCGTCGCGCACGGAGCAGTCGGCGAGCTTGCCGGGCAGGCTGGCGGTCTCGAGCAGGCTCTTGCGGCGCGTGGCCTCGCGCGCCTTGCGGGCGGCGGTGCGCGCCTTGGATGCCTGCTGCGCCTTCTTCACGATCTCGCGCGCGGCCTTGGGATGCTCCTCGAGGTAGTCCGTGAGGCCGTCGGTCACGACCTTGAGCACGAGCGTGCGCATGAACGAGCTGCCGAGCTTAGCCTTCGTCTGGCCCTCGAACTGCGGGTCGGAGAGCTTGACGGAGATGACCGCGGCGAGGCCCTCGCGCACGTCGTCGCCGGTGAGGTTGGAGTCCTTCTCCTTCAGGATGTTCTGCTTGCGCGCGTAGTCGTTGATGACGCGGGTGAGCGCCGTGCGGAAGCCCTCGAGGTGCATGCCGCCCTCGGGGGTGTAGATGTCGTTCGCGAAGCTCATGACGTTCTCGGAGTACGAGGTGTTCCACTGCAGGGCTACCTCGACCTCGCCCGTCTTCTCGAGCGGCGCGTCGGGTTCGCTCTTGCCCGAGAGGTAGATGGGGCGCTTGAGGCCGTCGGGAATCTCCTTGCCCTCGTTCAGGAACTTCACGAAGTCGATGATGCCGCCCTCGTAGCAGAACTCGTCCACGCGCGGCGTGAGCTCACGCTCGTCGCGTAGGATGATCTTCAGGTTCTTATTCAGGAAGGCCGTCTCCTGCAGACGGTTGCGGAGCGTCTCGTAGTCGAAGACCGTCGTCTCGAAGATCTCGTCGTCCGGCCAGAAGGTCGTGGTGGTGCCCGTGCTCTTCGCCGTGCCCACGGTCTTCATCTTCTGGGTGGTCTCGCCGCGGCTGAACTGCATCTCGTGGATCTTGCCGTCGCGCTTGACCTGCACGATCATCTTCTTCGAGAGTGCGTTCACCACCGACACGCCCACGCCGTGCAGGCCGCCGGAGACCTTGTAGGCGTTGTTGTCGAACTTGCCGCCCGCGTGGAGGATCGTCATGACGACCTCGAGCGTGGGGATCTTCTTCACGGGATGCTTGTCCACCGGGATGCCGCGGCCGTTGTCGACGACCGTGATCGAGTTGTCCGGGTGGACGGTCACCTCGATCTTGGTGCAGAAGCCCGCCATCGCCTCGTCGACGGAGTTGTCCACGATCTCCCACACGAGGTGGTGCAAGCCGCTCGAGCTCGTCGAGCCAATGTACATGCCGGGGCGCTTGCGCACCGCCTGGAGGCCTTCGAGAATCTTAATCTCGCTGCCGTCATACTGCTGCTTTTTTGCCACGTGTACTCTTCCTTTCGCATCCGTGCGCCCGCGCACGCAGCCAAGGGTCAATCTTATATATGATAGCGGAATGTGGGGGCTCTCATACGCCCCAATGAATACCTCTACAAGGCTATCAGATTCGATTTACGCCCCGTTCTTGGCATCCCTACCCTTTTTCCACTCCATAGAGGCCGAAATAGCCGATTTGAGGGCTTTGCGGAGATGGTCGTCGCCGATGGGCGCCACATCCGCGTCGATCGCGCGCTCCTCGGCGGCCGTGAGGTCCGCGTGCGGGACGGGGGCCGCCTGCCGCGGGGCGCCCACGTGCTCGACGCGCTTCTGGGCCTGCTTGGCGCGATACCCCTCCGGCGAGGTGCGGAACACGAAGCCGTCGATGCGCACGCCCGCGCGCTCCATGCGGGCGCGGATGATCTCGCGCAGCATGGTCATCTCCTGCGTCCACGACGCGCCGTCGAGGTAGACGAGGAGCTCGTTCGTGTCGGGGAGGAACTTCAGGCCCGTCACGTGCTCGCCCTCACGGGTGCCGCCGCACACCGTGTTCCACGCGTGGTAGACCGCACGCGACCGCTCGGCCGCGGCCATGCGCTCCCGCTGCTCGGGCGTCGCGCCGGAGACGATGCGCGAGCGCTCGGCGCTCACCAGGCTCGCGAACGACGCCGTGCCCACGCGGTCCTGACCTCTACGCTTGGCCATGGCCGATCGTCACCACCTTCGAGCGCGCGAGCGCCTCGTCATCGAAATACCCCAGGTTCGTCGTCGTGATGACGGTCTGCACACCGTCCTCGATGCCCGCGATGAAGGCCGCGCGGCGCTCCGCGTCGAGCTCGCTCATCACGTCATCGAGCAACAGCAGCGGCGGGCGGGACAGGATGTCGCGCGTCACCGCCACCTCAGCGAGCTTCCACGCGAGCACGAGGCTGCGCTGCTGCCCCTGCGAGGCGAAGGTGCGCACGTCGCGGCCGGCGATGCTGAACCGCACCTCGTCGCGGTGCGGCCCTGCGAGCGTGATGCCGCGGCGGAACTCCTCGTCCTCATGCGTAGCGAGCGCGCGGGCCAGGTGCTCGTGCACCCGCTCGATCGCGGAGGCGCGCTCGGCCGGGGCGGAAAGCTCGGCGATGACGTCCGCGCCTTCCGTATCCCAGGTGGGCTCGTAGGAGACGTCGGCCTCCTCGCCACCGGCGAGCGCAGCGTAGAATTCCCGCACGTAGGCGCGGATGCGCGCAAGGAGCGCAAGGCGGTGCACCGTGAGCGCGGCCCCGTTCGCGATGAGCGCCTCGTCCCAGGCGCCGATGAGGTCGCGGGCGAGCGCGCCGTCTTTGAGTAGGGCGTTTCGCTGCTCCACCACGCGCTCGTAGGCGCCCTCGAGCCGCGCGTAGCTCTCGTTGAGCTGCACGCCGAAGCCGTCGAGCGCTGCACGTCGCACGCTCGCCCCGCGCTTCACCATGTCGAGGTCGTCCGGGCAGAAGAGCACCGAGGGCACCACGCCGCGCATCCCGGCGGCCCGGCAGCGCTTCCCGTTCCGCAAAAACGTGCGCTTGCCCTCGGCCACTCGGCAGGCATGGTCGATGACGCGGCCCTCACCCGTGAGGTTGAGCGAAAGCGAGCACGACGAGGCGCCCTCGCGCACGAGCTCGGCGGGCGACGGTCGGCGGAACGACCGACCCGCCGTGAGCAGCTGGAGCGCCTCGACGAGGTTCGTCTTCCCCACCGCGTTGCGCCCCACGAGCATGGTGAGGCGCTCGTCGATCTCAAGCTCGAACGAGGGGAAGTTGCGGTAGTTCTCGACGATGAGGTTCGTCGCGAGGATCGCCATGCGCTAGACCCACATCGGCATGATGAGGTAGAGGTAGTTCACCTTGTCGTACGACTTGAACACGCCCATCTTCGTGTAGCTCTGCAGCTCGAGCGAGATCTCCTTCTCCTGGTGCCCGAGCGCGGAGAGGCAATCGTGGATGAAGCTGTTCTTGAAGGCGATGGTGCCGCTCTCGCCCTCCACCTCGATATCGATGGTCTCGCTCGCGCGCCCCTGGTCGGCCGAGATGACCGCGAGCGTGAGCGTGCCTGCATCGACGTCGATGGTGAAGCGCACCGGGCCGTCGGGCTTCGCGATGACGGCGACGCGCTTGAACGCCGCGGAGAACGCCTCGACGTCGATCTTCGCCCGCACGACGCAGTCCTGGGGGATGAGCTGGCGGACGTTGGGGTACTCGCCCTCGAGGCGGCTCGCCACGTAGCAGGTGTTGCCGGCCTCGAACACGATCTGCTTGCCCGAGACGCCCACGAAGATGGACGGCGAGGACGCCATGATGGAGAGCGCGTCGTTGAGGGCCGTCGCGGGGATGTTGAGCTCGAAGTTGCCCTCGAGCGAGGAGGTCTCGACGTTCGTGTCACACATGGCCAGGCGCATGGAGTCCGTGGCGGCGAGGGTGAGCGTGTTGTTCCCCACCGTGGTGTGCACGCCCTCGAGGATCGGGCGGGCGGTGTCCTTCGTCGTCACGCGCCACACGCGGCCGACCATCTCGGAGAGGATGCCCGTGGGCAGCTCCACGCCGGCCTCGATGGCGTAGGCGGGAAACTCCGGGAAATCGCGCGGGTCGAGCGTGGCGAGCGTGAAGGTGCTCTTCTCGCACGACACGACCGTCTGGCGGTCGACGGATTCGATGTGCACCGGCGCGTCGGGCAGGGTCTTGGCGATGTTCGTGAGGAGCTTGCAGGGCACTACGAGCTCGCCCTCCTCCTCGACGTGCGCGGCGATGCGGTGGCGCACCGAGGTGGTGTAGTTCGACGTCTGGAGCTCGATGAGGCCGTCGCCGGCCTTGATGAGCACGCAGGAGAGGATGGGGAGCGTCGAGGTTCCGGAGACGCCCTTCGACACGACGGCGAGCGCGTTCGACAGCGCGTCCTGGCTTACGGTGAACTTCATGGGCCGCTCCTTATTCTTATATCTTTAGATATATATATCCTTACAGTAATAATAAGGCCGTTGATGGTGTTGAGAGCCACCATTCTATCAGGTCAGGGCGTTCGTATATCTCGACAGCCGCTCGTTGATAACCGGTTGGCGGCGTCGGGGAACCGGGTGTGCACGAAGCTTTCCCCTCGGCGTCCTCGTCGCGCCCACGCCCTTTCCCATACTTTCCCACAGCTTTTCAACGCCCCGCCCCGATGGGTTGGTTGGGGACGTAAAATTACCCCAGGGGTTATTTTACATTGCCTGTCTGTAGGACGAGGAAGCCCTCGAAAAGCATCAATGTAAAATAACCCCTGGGGTAATTTTACGTCCCTCAGCCCGGGCAGCTTATGACGCCAGGATGATCTTGTTGCGGAGCGCTTGGAGCTCCTTGCACAGGGCGTTGTCGTGGGCAAGCTGCTTCTCGATCTTCTTGATTGAGTAGTGCACGGTCGAGTGGTCGCGCCCGTCGAACTCCGCGCCGATGGCGACGTTCGTCATGTCGCACATGTCGTAGGCGAGGTAGATCGCGATGTGCCGCGCCTGCGTGATGTCCTTGCGGCGCTTCTGCCCGCACAGGTCCTCATGGCTCACGTGGTAGAACTCCTCGACCACGGCCTGCACCGTGGAGATCTGGATGCGCTTGTGCGCGCGGTCGAAGTACTCGTCGGCGATGCGGTCGATCTCCTCGGCCTCGAGGGTCTCGCCCTTCTGCTCGCACTCATAGGACGCCCCTGCGCACCGCTCGCAGAAGCTCTCGAGCTCGCGGATGTTCGTACCGGACACCTCGGCCATGTGCCTGAGCTGCGCGTCGGTGAGCGTGCCGCCGCCCGTGCGCAGGGCGCTCAGGATGGAACCCGAGGCGTCGAGCCCCGCCGCGGCATCGCGGGCCTCGGCATCGGGCAGCACCGCGTGCTCGTAGTAGCGCTTCAAGATCTCGTACTTCATCTCGAAGCCGGGCTCCGACACCAGGCAGAGCATGCCGGCGTTGAAGCGGCTCGTGAGACGCTCGTCCATGCCGAGGTTCTTGGGCGCGCGGTCGCTCGCGATGGCGATCTTCTTGTTGTTGCGGATGAACTCGTCCATGAGCGAGAAGAAGTTCTCGATGCTCTGCGTCTTGCCGATGATGTTCTGGATATCATCGATGATGAGCACGTCGGCGTCGTGGTACTCGCGCAGGATGCGCCCGCCGTTGGCCTTCTGGACCCTGAGCTCGTTGATGTAGTCCTCGACGTAGGTCTGGGAGTTCGCGTACTTCACGCGGATGCCGGGGCTGTGCTCGCTCAGGTAGTTCTCGATGGCGAGCAGCAGGTGCGTCTTGCCCAGGCCGGACTTGCCGTAGATGAAGAGCGACGTGTAGATGCCGGGCTCGTCGGCGAGCAGCGCGAAGCGCACAGCGGACTGGTAGGCGTGCTTGTTCTCGTCGCCGTAGACGAAGTTGTCGAACGTGAATTTCGAGTTGATGGGCACGGCGGGCCCGCTCGCCGCGGGCTCCTTGCGCACGGGCTCGGCCTTCACCTTCCGGGGGACCTCGTGGCCTCCGACGCTTGCGGTGAGCCGCTGGAGCTCGTCGGGCGAGATGATGTTCGTCACCTTCACGCGCTCCTCGCCTCCCGCGGGCGCGCCATCCCAGCTCGGCGCGGGGATGGGGATGGAAGCGGGGCTCGGCGCCGGCTCGGCTGCGGGCTCGTGGGCAGTAGCCGTCGCGTGCGTGGCGCCCGCGGGCGCATGGTCGCTCGCGGCGCGCTCCGTCGAGCGCTGCGGCTCGGTCTCCGTGGGCGCGGTGATGGAGGCCGGCACCGTGATGCTGAGCGTGAGCGGGATGAAGGCGATGTCCTCGAGGTAGCGCTCCACGATGTCGCGCTGCTTGATGAGGTAGGCGTAGGCGAAGCGCGTGGGCGCCTCGATGGAGAGCGATGTGTCGGTGAGTTCAAGCGGGCGGGACTGCTTGAGGATCTGGATCAGGCGCGCGTCGCGGCCATCGCGCTCGCAGAACGAGATGGTGTCGTCCAGGATGATTTTCGCCTCGGTGTCCATGTCACTCCTCTGTGCGTGCTGTCATGCGGCGGATCGGCGGGGTTAGCGGGGGTTGCCGCGATGGTCGGCGACCCAGGCGGCGCCCCGTTCGGAAAGCGTGTACTTCCGGCCGTGCTTCTCGGCAAGGCCGAGCGAGCTCAACTGGGCGAGGACACGCGACCAGGTGGGCGCCGAGCTGCCGAAGGTGTTCACGAGGTCCGTGGGTCCGCCCTGGCCGTTGTCCGCGATGTAGGTGAGCGCCTGCGCGCCGCGCTCGTCGACGAACGGCTGCGCGCTGGCAGGTGCCGCGGACGCGACAGCCTGCTGCGCGCCGGGTACCGCCTGCGGGGTCATGCCCATGGCCGGCCAGCCGGCTGCGGTCGGGGCGCCCTGCATGGCGGGCTGCGCGGGCATGCCGGCGTAGGCCGGGGCGTACCCCGGCACGGCGCCCGTGAAGGCGACACTCGGGTACGCGCCTGCCGCCGCGGCCTGTGCCTCCCCTGCACCCGGGTACCCCTGCCAGGGATACCAGCCGGGAACCTGCTGGTAGGGCATGGTGTTCGGATATGCTCCAGGGACGGCGCCCTCTGCTTGCGCGGGCATGCCGCCCATGGCTGCCCCCGGCACGGCGCCCAAAGCCGCCTGCTGCGGGGTCATCCCCGGCACCGCCGCTCCGACCGGCGCCGCGCCCCCGCGTGCAGCGAGCGCGGCCTCCTCCGATGTGAACGCCGGCCCGCGCACCGCCGCGCCGCGTCGGGCGTGGGATTCGATCTCGCGCACGCGCGCCGCGTCGACGCTCACGGTGACGACCGTCCCGCAGCCGAGGTTGTCCTCGATGGACACCGCGCCGCCCGCGTGCTCGAGGTACTGCTGCACCATGGGCAGGCCGGCGCCCGTCCCGCGGATGTAGCGCTTCATGGAGCGGTCGGCCGAGGTCACGCCGAACTCGAACGCGCGCTCCTTATCGGTGATGCCCGGTCCCAGGTCGGCGAAGCGTATCGTGTTGCCGTCGTCGAGGATGGAGACGATCGGTTCGGTGAAATGGGCATGGATGAAGTTTTCCACAAGCTCGCGGATGATCATGAGGGGAAGCGAGCCGCCCTGCTCCTTCATGCAGCGGTAGACGGTGTTCGTCACCTCTTCGAGATAGGTGCGCGGGTCGCTCGGCTGGATGACGAGGATGCGGGGCGTGGAAAACAGGTCATCATATATAGAGATGCGCGTCGCGTACACGGTGCTCTCGACACCCTCTGCCTGAGCTGCGGCTTCGGCATCTACCGCGCCGCGCACGCCGGGCAGCTCCTCCTCCGCCGCTCCCGTGATGTGCCTGTTGTCGGGCGCGGGGTCGCCCGAGTCGACAAAGGGGTAGAAATCATCCGCCATCAAGAGCCGTCCCTGCTGCGTATAGGTGGTGCGTATCATGTGGGAAAGTTCCACGCGTCGATGGTACCGCAACTCGGCTCCGTTTCGAACTTTCCACAAGGTTTCAAAAGATGTTGAAAACTTGAGAAATCTAACGAAAAGTTATCAACACCCGTGCGTAACGTGTTGAAAAGTCTGGAATGGAATGAAATAAACGGTGAAAACTTGCTCTGCGGCGTTCATAAGCCGTGCGCCCGTTTCCCTCGTGTGGTGAGTTTTCGACTATATCTCACCTGCTTATTGACATAGCTCCCTCCAGTTCCCTACAATTTTGAAGCTCACGAGCCTTATACGTTTGCTTGTTAGCAACAGGAGGATAGAAATGAAGCGTACATACCAGCCCAACAAGCGTAAGCGTGCCAAGACCCACGGTTTCCGCTCCCGCATGGCGACCAAGGGTGGTCGTGCCGTGCTCGCGCGTCGTCGCGCCAAGGGTCGCAAGCGTCTCACCGTCTAGTTGCCGGCGCGCGTCTGCGTATGAGGACCATCAAGTCCCGATTGGATTTTGAGCGCGTATTCAAGCATGGGCGGCGGGTCAACCACCCGTTGGTGCGCATGGTTATATGCGATGGCGAATGCGAAGGCGGCTCCGGGCGGGTCGCCTTCGCTGCTGCTAAGCGCTTGGGTAACGCTGTGGTGCGCAACCGCTCGAAGCGCAAGCTCCGCGAGGCTGCCCGCGCCTGCGCGCTCCCGGTACCCGGGACGGATCTGATCCTCTTCGCTACGGCCAAGACGCGCGATGCGCGACCCGAGGAGCTCGCCGAGGCGCTCGCGGGTCTCCTGAAGCGGGCTGGTCGGCGCGATGGGTAGGTTGGGTTCGTTCGCGCGCCGGTGCGCCATCGCCCCGATCCGCGTGTACCAACGCTTCATCTCCCCGCTGCTCCCACCGGCGTGCATCTATACGCCGACGTGCTCCCAATATGCGGTCGAAGCCATCAGCAAGCACGGCGTCGTTCGTGGCTGCTGGCTCGCCGTGAGGCGCATCGTTCGGTGCAATCCGTTTCACGACGGTGGATACGATCCGGTGCCGTAAGGCTCGATATTCGGAGGAAACCTTACATGTGGGATGCAATCGTTAACATTCTCTTCCAGATCCTGAAGTTCATTCAGAGCTTCGCCACGGACTGGGGTCTCTCGATCATCATCTTGACGATCATCGTGCGCCTCATCCTGACGCCGCTCGTCTTGAAGTCGACGAAGTCGACCGCGCGCATGCAGGTGCTCCAGCCCAAGCTCATGGAGATCCAGGAGCGCTACGCCGACGATCCCCAGCGCCAGGCCGAGGAGATGCAGAAGTTCTACGCCGAGAACAAGTTCAACCCGCTCGGCGGCTGCCTGCCCCTGCTCATCCAGATGCCCATCCTCATCGCGCTCTTCACGCTTCTGCGCGGTCTTGACACGTATTTCGAGGGTCAGACGTTCTCGTTCTACAACATCCTGCCCAACCTCACGACCACCCCGGGCGCGATGTGGTCGCAGGGCTTCATGGCCGCCCTGCCGTACCTCATCTCGCTCGTGCTGTTCGCCCTGCTCACGATCATCCCGACGCTCTACCAGTCGCGCAACCAGACCGGCGCGCAGGCGTCGAGCATGCGCACCATGTCCATCGTGATGTCGCCCATGATGCTCTGGATGGGCTGGAACCTTCCCGCCGGCGTGCTGCTCTACTACGATGTCTCCACGCTGTGGCAGGTCGTCCAGCAGGTGTTCGTGACCCGTCACGTGATGGAGAAGGCGAAGGCCGAGGAAGAGGCCCGTCTGGCGAACGCGCCCATCGAGGTCGACGTCGTGCGTCGCGAGCGCAAGGCTCGTCCGCACAAGAAGAACTAGCGTCCGAGCAATCCTGTTCGCGTCTGATATTTAATTAGGTACCTTATTATTTGTGAGGAGCCTGGTATGAGCGAAGAGTCCCAGATCGATATGGAATCCCAGGATACGGTAGCTGTCGTGGAGACCGAGAACGAGGAGTATGCGGGCGCGTTCCCTGAGCTCGCCGCGAAATACAAGGCTGGCGAGGAGCTCTCGGATGATGAGCTCGACCAGATCGCGGACGTCGCGCTCACCGTGGTGCGCAACATTCTCGCCCAGTTCGATGCCGAGAACGCCCCCATCGATGAGTATGAGGGTGACGAGGGTGAGCTTATCCTTGATGTGACGGCTCCCGACCTTGCTGTGCTCATCGGCCGCCATGGCCGCACGCTCGAGTCGCTGCAGACGATGGTCTCGCTCATCGTGAGCCGCCAGCTCGGCTTCCGCTATCCTGTCGTGGTTGACATTGAGGGCTACAAGAGCCGTCGCAACGAGAAGGTCGCCACGATGGCGCGCTCCGCCGCTGCCCGTGCTATCCGCCAGCACACCTCGGTCAAGCTGCCTCCTATGAGCGCGTACGAGCGCCGCCTCGTGCACATTGCCCTGCGTGATAATGATGCGGTCGATACGCACTCTGAGGGCGTCGATCCTGAGCGTCGTGTTGTGATCACGCTTGTCTCGTAGTGGTTGCTTTGTATAGATTGGTTTGGGGCGCGGCTTTGCTGCGCCCTTCTTTTTGACAAGAGTCCTTGCATAACCCATTCTTGTCAGAACAGGAGGTTTGCCATGGATGAGATGGTGCATGTCGATGAGCTCGTTGCCGAGCTCCGCTCATACTGCGATGCGTACGAACTTGATGTTGATAGGGAGCTTGCGCGCCGATGCGTCGAGCACTTCCTGCTTGTGGTTGAGACGAATAAGACTATGAACCTCACGCGGATCACGAATGAGCACGATGGGTTGATTCTGCACATCCTTGATTCCTTGCTCCTGCTTCCCGAGGTTCGCTCTACGCCGTATGGAACGCTCCTCGATATCGGTACCGGCGCGGGGTATCCGGGGATTCCGCTCTCGCTTGCGACCGGTCGCCCCAGCGTGCTGATTGATTCGGTTGCTAAGAAGGTCAAGGCTGTGGCAGGGTTCATCGATGAGCTTCAGATCGCGGATGCTCAGGTTTCTTCCGAGCGTGTCGAGACGTATGCTCGTGAGCATCGTGCATCCTGCACTTGTGTTGTTGCCCGTGCCGTTGCAGGGCTTCCTGTGCTCATCGAGTATGCGTCCCCGTTGCTCGCCCAGGGCGGCTCGCTTGTGGTGACGAAGGGTGTTCCCTCTGACGAGGAAATATCCGCCGGGTTGCACGCTGCTTCACTTTGTGGTTTTGAATTTGGAACTGTTCGCCACCTTACGCTGCCTGATGATTTGGGTGAGCGGACGATTCTGCGCTTCGATAAGCTACATGAGGCTAAGCTCGGTTTGCCTCGTAAGGTGGGTGTTGCCAAGAAACATCCGTTGGGCGCGTAATTCGGCTTGTACTTATATATTTGTAAGCTTATGTTGAGTCCCATGTTTCACGTGAAACATGGGACTCTTCTTGTTTACATCTTGTCAGAGTGTTTCACGTGAAACATAATAGAGCCAGGTGCTCAAGAACCATAGTTATACACTCTTTGACCTTTTGCACCAATGAAGCTGAAACGAACGAAGGGGGTCAGATGGGTTATACCGAGTATCAGCGGAAAACGGACGGAACACCGCGTGTTATCGCGATAATCAATCAAAAAGGCGGTGTTGGAAAAAGCACTACGGCGGTTAACCTATCTGCTGCACTCAGTGAGCGTGGTATGAAGGTGTTGCTTATCGATTTCGACCCGCAGGGTAACAGCACGAGTGGTCTTGGAATCGAGAAGGAAGAGCTCGAACAATGCATCTATGATGCGCTGATTCGCGATGTGAAGGCTTCAGAGATCATCCATGAGACGGAAACCCCGGGCGTGTATGTGATTCCCGCGACGATTCAGCTTGCAGGAGCTGAAATCGAGCTTGTTTCCGCTATGGCACGTGAGACGCGTCTTAAAGAACTTATCGCGCCCGTGAAGGATGAGTTCGATTTCATCTTCATCGATTGTCCGCCTTCGTTGGGATTGCTTACGATCAATGCGCTCGCAGCAGCTGATAGTGTGCTCATCCCCATTCAATGCGAGTACTACGCGCTCGAGGGCGTTACAAAGCTTCTTGAATCGATGAAGATGGTGAAAGAGCGCATCAACCGAGATCTTGATGTATACGGTGTGCTCATGACAATGTACGATTCGCGTACATCGCTTGCGAATCAAGTTGTGGAAGAGGTTCGAAACTACTTTGGGGATGTCGTATTCGATACGCTCATTCCCCGAACTGTCAAGATTTCGGAGTCTCCCTCCTTTGGAATGCCGGTTACAACATATGCACCGCAAAATAAGGGTGCAGAAGCGTATTTCAGCCTTGCGGATGAGGTGATTGATCGTGCCAGCCGCTAAAAGAAAATCCGGATTAGGAAAAGGTCTGTCCGCACTCGTGAGTGAAGCTCAATACGAGACAGGACATTCTTCAAGCGAAACCAACGTCTCACTGGAGAAGATTCATCCGAATCCCAACCAACCGCGTGTTCATTTCGATGAGAAGGAGCTTCAGGAGCTGGCGGACTCCATTCGCGAGCACGGTGTGCTGCAGCCGCTCCTCGTGCGCAAGGATGGAGACGGATATCAGATCATTGCGGGCGAACGCCGCTATCAGGCTTCGAAGATCGCTGAGATTAAAGAGGTCCCCGTTATCGTCAAGGACGTGGATGAGACTGAGGTGCTCGCGCTCGCCCTTATCGAGAACCTCCAGCGTTCCGACCTGAATCCCATCGAAGAGGCGCGCGGGTACCGCCAGCTCATCGATGCAAGCGGCATGACCCAGGAAGCGCTTTCCAAGGCGGTGTCGAAATCTCGTTCGGCGATTACCAATGCGCTTCGCCTGCTTGATCTTCCGGAGTCGGTTCAGACCATGCTTTTCGAGGGGAAGCTCACTGCGGGCCATGCGCGCGCTATCCTTGCGGTGCCCTATGAGGACGCCCGCATTAAGCTCGCCGAGAAGGTTGTCAAGGATGGATTGTCGGTTCGTGCGACAGAACATCTTGCTCCATTGTTTTCTGTCACAGAGGAGCCTAAGCGGACGAAAGTCATCACCCCGCAATCCTATAAGCGGGCGGCGCGCATCCTGCGTCAGGCGCTCAACACGAACGTTCGCGTGAAGAACACGCGCGGCAAGAATAAGATTGAGATCGAGTTCAAGGATGAGGAAGAGCTTGCGAGCATCCTTGAGCGTATGGTGGGTGATCAGGAATGAAGCTCAATGTGTCTGCGGTCGCGCGCGGCATCATCGGAGGGGCTGCGATCGCCTTAGGCGCAGCTATCGGATATAAGCTTGCGACAGATGATGATCTGCGAAACACTATCGTGCAGAGTGTGCGTGAAGCAGTTGGTGCCGTCTATAAGAATGCTGCGGACATGAGCGAAGATGTCGCGCTCCGCACCGCGCAGCTTACGAAGAACCCGAAGGTCAACCAGGATTGGGTCGAGCATCAGTGGGAAAGCATCGGGTATTAACTACTTAGGTACCTTAGTAAATCTTTTGAGAAGCTTCTTATCTGAAAAGGGCTTCCCTGCCTACAAGTACCAAAAGAGCCTCTCCGCGCGGTTTTGCGGAGAGGCTCTTCATGTGCGTACTGAGTTGATGCAAGTAGTGGCGGTTGTAAAAACCCAATTACCCTACGCTTTGCGCAGACGGATTTGACGCTGTTTGAGCTGGCCGCAGGCGGCATCGATGTCCGCGCCGCGAGAGTTTCGGATCGTCGTCTCCACGCCGCGCGATGCGAGTCGGCGCTGCAGATCCTCGACCTTCTTGAGCGGCGATGGACGGAAGGGGCTGTCCGGGATGTCGTTCAGCTGGATGAGGTTCACATGGCAGAGCGTTCCCTCGCAGAAATCGCAGAGCGCCTGCATCTCAGGGTTCGTGTCGTTCACGCCCTCGATCATCGCGTACTCGTACGTGGGGCGGCGACCGGTGGTCTCCGTATAGAATTGAAGCGCTTCATGTAGGCGAAGAAGCGTGTATTTCTTTACGCCGGGCATGAGCTGGTTGCGCGTGGACTGCACCGCGGAGTGGAGCGACACGGCGAGCGTGAACTGCTCGGGTATGCGCGCGAAGTCGCGGATGCGCGGAATGATTCCGCTGGTAGAGACCGTAAGATGGCGTGCGCCGATATTGAGCCCCTCGGGATCGTTGAGCATGCGGAGCGCGCGGATGGACGCGTCGTAGTTCGCGAACGGCTCGCCCTGCCCCATGAGGACGACGCTCGTCACGCGCTCGCCGAAATCCTGGGCGACATGCGTCACCTGGTCGACCATCTCCTGCGCGGTGAGCGAGCGCGTGAGTCCCGCGAGCCCGGTCGCGCAGAAGGCGCAGCCCATGGCGCAGCCCGCCTGGGTGGAGATGCACACGGCAAGGCGGTTGCGCGACGGCATGCCCACGGTCTCGACCGCGACGCCATCGGCGAACTGCAGGAGGTACTTGCGCGACCCGTCGCGGGAAACCTGCTTCATGACTTCGACGGGCGCCGCGATGCTATAGCGCTCGGCAAGCTCGGCGCGCAAGGCCTTGGGAAGGTTCGTCATCTCCTCGAAGGAGCGCGCGTTCTTCTGCACGAGCCATTCGTGGACTTGCTTGGCGCGAAACGCCGGCTGCCCGAGCTCGCTGAAGGCTTCCTGCAACTCGGCGAGCGAGAGCGAACGGATATCGATGGGATGCTTCGCCTGTTCCATGTTGACCTTTCCTGCCGTGTAAAAGACCCTAGGGTTTTGGATCTGTCCTGATGCGGGTGCATCATTCATATATACAATAAGGGAATCGCGAATCCGCTAGGTTTGGTGGCAAACAATAAAGGAGCAGACCATGGCTACTATCGACCGTGCCGCAATGCGCGTGGCAGTGCTCGAGGGAGGCATTTCCGACGAGCGGGACATCTCGTTCAATTCCGGTCACGCGGTCGCTCGGGCGCTGGGAGATGCCGGTTACGGCGTGATCGACGAGCTCGACCCCAACGAAGATGATTTCCTCGAGCGCCTTGCGGGCGGTGCGTACGATGTCGCCTTCATCGCCCTCCATGGTCGCGGCGGCGAGGACGGCATGATTCAGAGCATCCTCGAGTACCTGGGCATTCCCTACACGGGATCTGGCGTCATCGCGAGCGCGTCCGCTGCGGACAAGACGGTCTCGAAGGCGCTCTACGCCCGCGCGGGCATCCCCATCGCGCGCGACGTGGTCCTGCGCGACGACGATGACGTGTGCATCGCCGACATCGTGGACGCGGTGGGCTCGGAGTGCTTCGTGAAGCCCGCGGTGAACGGCTCGAGCTTCGGCGTGACGCTCGTGCACGACGAGTCCGAGCTGCCCGATGCCCTCGAGCTCGTGTTCGAGCACGATACGAAGGCGCTCATCGAGGAGCGTCTCGTGGGCACCGAGATCACCGTCGGCGTGTTCGGCTTCCCGCCCCAGGCGCTGCCCATCGTCGAGATCCTGCCCCAGAAGAACTCCGAGTTCTACGGCCTCGACGTGAAGTACATCGACCCCTCGCTCGTGCACCGCATCCCTGCGCAGATCTCGAAGGAAGACTACGAGCGTGCCCAGGAGCTCGCGGTGCGGGCGCATGAGGCGCTCGGCTGCATCGGCTTCTCGCGGAGCGACTTCATCGTGACGAAGCACGGCCCGGTGATCCTGGAGACGAACACCATCCCCGGCATGACCGAGACCTCGCTCTTCCCCGACGAGGCGCGCCATGCGGGCATCTCCTTCCCCGAGGTGTGCGACGAGCTCATCCACATCGCCCTAACCGAGGTGGAGGAGTAGGTGGCCGACCAGACGCCGCGGGCGGCGATGGACGAGGCGGTGCTGCCCGGTACGCCCGACTTCGTGATCGAGGCGTACCGCACGCTCGCCGAGCGCGCCCGCGAGATGGATTTCGGCCTGCTCGAGGAGGACGTGATCATCCTCGACACCGAGACCACGGGCCTTTCCGTTCGCGACAACGAGCTCATCGAGATCTCGGCCGCTGTGCTCTCGCGCCAGGGGATCACCGAGCGCTTCGATACGTTCGTGCACCCCACCGGCCCCATCCCCGAGGAGATCGTCGCGCTCACGGGGATCACGAACGCCGACGTGGCCCATGCGCCCAGCGCACGCGACGCTGTCGCGCAGCTTGCCGATTTCGTGGGCGGCCGTCCTGTGGTGGCGCACAACGCGACGTTCGACCGCTCGTTCATCGAGGCGGTGAAGGGCGGCGTGGCCGTGAGCGACCTGTGGATCGACTCACTTGCCCTCTCGCGCATCGCGCTGCCGCGCCTCATCTCCCACAAGCTTTCATCTATGGCGGAGCTCTTCGGCTGCGCGTCGGTCTCGCATCGCGCGACGGACGACGTCGACGCCCTGGCCGGCGTGTGGCACATCCTGCTCGGCGCCCTCTGCGACCTGCCGGCGGGGCTCTTGCGCCTGCTCGCGGACTCCCACCCCGATGTGCCCTGGGCATACCGTCCCATCTTCTCCGCCCTCGCCCAGAACCTCCCCGACGAGCCGTTCTCGCTGCGCACGGCACGTGTCCGTGTGCTCGACGGCGAACCCGGCGAGGAGCGCTTCGATGCGGACGAGCTCGTGGGGCTCTCGATGCCGAGCCGCGAGGACATCGAGCGCGACTTCGCGCCCGGCGGCCTCGTCGACACCATGTACGACGCCTACGAACCGCGTGCAGAGCAGGTCGAGATGGCCTGCGAGGTGCGCGATGCCCTGGCCACGGGGACGCACCGCGCCATCGAGGCGGGCACGGGTGTGGGCAAGTCCGTGGCGTACCTCGTGCCGCTCATCGAGGCGGCGAAGCGCAACCACATCACCGTGGGCGTCGCCACGAAATCGAATAACCTCGCCGACCAGCTCATGTACCACGAGCTGCCCAGGCTCGCCGGGGTCATGGACGGCGGCGTGTCGTTCTGCGCGCTCAAGGGCTTCGACCACTACCCGTGCCTGCGGAAGCTCGAGCGCCTTGCGCGCAGCACGTCGGAGATCAAGACCGATCGCGACCCCGCGGACACCCTCACGGCGATCGCGGTGATCTACGCGTTCGCCTGCCAGAGCCCGAGCGGCGACCTCGATGCGCTGGGGATTCGCTGGAAGAGCGTGAACCGCGCGGACCTGACCACGGGCTCGCGCGAGTGCGCCCGCCGGCTCTGCCCGTTCTTCCCCGACGCCTGCCTGGTGCATGGTGCCCGCCGGCGAGCGGCACGCTCGGACGTGGTGGTGACGAACCACTCGCTGCTGTTCCGCAATGTCGCCGCCGAGGGGAAGATCCTGCCGCCGATCCGCCACTGGGTGGTCGACGAGGCGCATTCCGTGGAGCGGGAGGCGCGCAAGCAATGGGCGATCACCGTCGCGGCTGATGACGTGCGGACGGTGTTCGAGCGCTTGGGCGGAGACGATGCGGGCGTCTTGGGCTCCGTGCGCCGCGAGTTCTCGCACCATGAGGCGGGAACGCTCTACTTGGGGC
Source organism: [Collinsella] massiliensis (assembly GCF_002161605.1). NCBI lineage: Bacteria > Bacillati > Actinomycetota > Coriobacteriia > Coriobacteriales > Coriobacteriaceae > Enorma > [Collinsella] massiliensis. The sequence continues at coordinate 49,931 of NZ_NFIE01000002.1, forward strand.
TTTGCGCGCGGGCATCTGCCTGCGCGAACCGTGCGGCGCGCGCCATGGCGGACATGTTCGACGCCGCGCGCGACCTCTCGCGCACCGTGCGCACGGGCGGGTACGACCAGCTGAACATCTGGATCGGGGAGGAGCTGCGCGCGAGCGATGGGTGGTCGGTCTTCCTGCCGGTCGCCCTCGGCGCGGTGGATGCCCTCGAGGAGGCGGGCAAGGCGCTCCAGGCGCTCGCGGAGACCGTGAGCCAGGATGCGCCGGAGCGCGCCGCCGACATCGCCGACCCTGCGCGCCAGCTGCGCGAGCTCAAGGACGGCCTCGCGCTCATCGCGCGTGGCGAGGACGACCGCTACGTGTACTCCCTGCAGGTCAACCGCCGCATGCGCGCCGGCGGCGAGGTGCTCACGGCCGAGCGGCTCGACATCGGCGCAGCGCTTGCCGAGCAATGGCTTCCGGAGCTGCACACGGCGATCTTCACCTCGGCGACGCTCTCCGTTTCGGGGGATTTCAAGCACTTCGAGCATGCGGTGGGCCTCGACCGGTTGCCCGCGCGCTCGTCGCAGGCGCTGCACCTGGATTCGAGCTACGACTTCGACGCGCACATGTCGGTCGTGGTCGCCTCCGACCTGCCCGACCCGCGCAACCGGGACGCGTACATCGACGCGCTCGAGGGGCTCATCTTCGACGTGCACGTGGCGATGGGGGGCTCGGTGCTCACGCTCTTCACGAACCGGCGCGACATGGAGGAGCTCTATGAGCGCCTGCAGCCCCGGCTTGCTGCGCGCGGCCTCGAGCTCGCCTGCCAGCTCAGGATGAGTTCCGCGCGCCGCCTGCGCGACCACTTCATCCAGGAGCGCACCTCGTCGCTCTTCGCCCTCAAGGCGTTTTGGGAGGGGTTCGACGCCTCGGGCGAGACGCTCCGCTGCGTGATCATCCCCAAGCTGCCCTTCGCGAGCCCCACCGACCCGCTCTCCTGCGAGCGCTCCCAGCGTGAGGACCGCGCTTGGGCGCGCTACTCGCTGCCGGACGCCGTGCTCGAGGTGAAGCAGGCCGCCGGCCGCCTCATCCGCTCGTCGAGCGACACCGGCGTGCTCGTCCTCGCCGATTCCCGCCTCGTGAGCAAGGGGTACGGCAAGAAGTTTCTGTCGTCGCTGCCCACGCAGGCCTACCAGCGCATGGACGCGCGGCAGGTGGGGCGCTACCTCGAGCTCTGGCGCGCCTCGCACGAGTGACGAGATGGGGGGCGCCGTGCGGATGCTCGATGCGCGGGCTAGGCGCGGAGCCCCTTCGCATAGGAGACGAACCGGCGGACCATGTCGTCCGGCGCGGTGATGCGCATGGCGCCCGCCGATGCGAGAACCTCGTCGAAGAGCCAGCGCTCAGACCCCACGTAGACATCCACGAGCGTCGTTTCAGGGTCATCGGGAGCGGGGCGTGCGCCCGCGATGCCCGCCCAGGTGAGCTGCGCCGCGCAATCGGCGGTGTATGCGACGGTCGCAAGCGTGCCCTGGGCGCCGAGGCTCGTGGCGGGGGAGGCCGCGCGCCATGCATGGGGTACGACCGAATCGTCGGTGAGCTCGACGCGTTCGATGCGGTCGAGGCGGTAGCGACGCTCCGCATCCTTCTCCACGTTCCATGCGATGAGGTAGGCGGCTTCGGGCGTCGCGGCGATGCGGTACGGGTCGACGAGGCGCGGTGCGGGCGCGGCTTCGTCATGCGCGCGGTATGTGATGCGACAACGAGCACCGTCCTCGATGGCCTCGGAAAGCACCTGGTAGCAGGCACCGTAGGATGTCGTGGTGGCGATGAGGGGCTCAAAGGCGGCGTCGTCACCGGTGCGGTCGCGGTGCAGGAGCGCCTCTGCGACGCGCGCGGCGACGGCGGGATCGATGCTCAACGCGCCCAAAACATGCGCGAGCGCGAGGCTCTCGCCCAGGTCGAGCCGTACCGGGCGAAGCGCCGCCGCATCCCCCTGGAGGGCGACCTCGCGGTCGTCCACCGTCACGATCGCGCGGCCACCGCCCTCGCGGTCGGCAAGGGTCGAGAGGAGGGCGGCATAGCTCTCGAGCTCGGCATCACTGCATCCGAGGAGCGCTTGGGCGCGATCCCGCGGCACGCGCATGCCGGGCGCGGCAGCGAGGGCCTCAAGGAGCAGGAGGCCGTTTGCGACGCGGTCATCGTGCGACATGGTTCGCCACCGCCTTCTCGATCAGGGCGTTCCACCGCGCGATGAGCTCCACGGGCGCCACCGGCCGCATGCCGTCGCGCGCATGGCCGAACGCGAGCGCCGCGGCGGCATCGAGGTCGCGGACGGAGACCGTCCACACGAGCGAGCCGTCCTCCGCGCGCGTGAGCGCGCCCCGTCCATGGGTGATGGGCATGAGGTTTTCCGGCAGGTACGCGCCGGGCAAGCTGAACGATGCCTCGACGGCCTCACCGTCGCCGAAGTCGAAGGGGAGGAAGAGGTAGGTGTGGATGTCGAAGGACGCGGGGATCTCGTAGCGCTTGCCGGGGCGCAGGGCGCGCTCCATGCGGTCGACGCGGAACGTGCGAACCGCCTGCGCGGCATCGTCGAAGCCGACGATGTAGGTCGCGCCCTCATGCGAGAAGATCCCGTAGATGGCGACGCTGCGCCGCGAGTGCCCGCCGTGCCCGTTCGTATACGAGAACGTAAGCGCGCGCCGCAGGGAGAAGGCGAGCCAGACGATGTCGAGCATGGTCTGCTCGGCGCCGTCCTGCGCCGCGGGGCCGCCGGCGGCCTGCTGCTGCGGAGCGTCGCCTGCGCGCACGAGCTCGAGGATCTTCGCGCGGGCGCGCATGAGCGGCGCGCGCAGCGGCGTCAGGGATGCGGAGAGGTATTCGTCGATGGCGTCTGCCAGGATGGATGCGTCGTCGTTGGTGATGATGCCGGCCGTGGCGAACGTGCGCGCGCGGTCGAGCACCCACGAGGACGCCTCGTTCTCCGCCGTGCCGTCGCCATCCGCGCAAACGATCTCGAAGCACTGTTCCGCGAGCTTCTGACGGTCGCGCCGGAACTTCCGCACGTCGGATTCCCGGTTCCCGGAGCCATAGCCCAGGTCGGTATCCGAGATGATCTCGTCCGTGGTGAGCGGGCGCGTGGTGGTGTTGAAGATGAAGGCGAGGTTGAGGAGCCGCTGCGCGGTGGCGTCCTCCGCGATGCGGTCGCGTTTCGTCGGCATCCCTCTCACCCCCTCCGTGCACCCATTCTACCCGAGCGCGCGGTTTCGTCCGCGCGGGGACGGAAAGGTGCAATTCGTATGCGACATGCAGATAACCTGCGGCAACACGACAGAATGTGCCAAGGAGCGGTATACTTTCCTGAATAGAAACCGCACGTTACGCATACGCGGGCGAATGCTCGATACGAACAGGGATAGGATACCCGATGGCTACTACCCGGAAATACCTTGGCCACCTGCTGCAGAACACAGGCATCACGCCTGCATGCAGCGAGGAAGAGCGCGCCGCCGCCGAGGATCTCGCGGCGATCTTCACCGCACACGGGTTCAACCCCGAGGTGCAGGAGTTCAACGCCTCGCCCATGCCGCGCGTCGTGCGCGCCGTCCTGGGCATCGGCCTGTTCCTGGGCGCGGTGCTCATGGGTATCGGCGGCGCGGTGGGCATCATCGGCACCCTCATCGCCGTCGCGATGACCGTGCTCTACGTGCTCGAGCGCATGGGGAAGATCACGCTGCCCGGTTTCGGTGGGGCGGGCGTGTCGCAGAACGTCATCGCCTATCACAAGGCGGAAGGCCCCCTCGCGTCCCCGCGCAACCGCCCGGTGGTCGTGGTGGCGCATTACGATTCGCCGCGCGCTGACCTCTTCGCCAACCTGCCGTACGCGACGTACCGCCCCATCATCACGAAGCTCCTGCCGTACGCGATGGTCGTTCCGGCGATTCTCGCGGTGCTCCGGCTCTTCCCGTTCCCGCCCGCCGCGAAGGCGGTGCTGTGGATTCTCGCGATCGTCGCCGCCCTCGTGCCGCTCGCGCACGCGGTGGGCGTGATCGCGAACCGCTTCGTGCTCCCGTACACCTCGGGTTCCGTGTGCAACAAGTCGTCCGTCGCCGCGATGCTCGGCGTCATGGACGCGGTCGCCCCGTATGCGGGTGAGAACGAGTTCCCGCGGGACGTTCCCTTCGATGAGTATTTCTCCGAGCAGGTTCGTCGTGCCGAGGAAGAGGAGCTCGCCGCCGCGATCGCTTCGGGCGAGCTCGCCGAGGATGCCGCGGAGGATGCCGAGGCAGCTACCGAAGACGAGGCGGCCGCTGAGGATGTCCAGGACGAGGCGCTCGGCGGGACTGCGACGATGCCCGCCGTCGACGAGGACGCTTCGGTCGACCTCGGCGCCACGGCCGCTATGGACATGGAGACCGTGATCGGTGCCACCTCGGCGATCGCGGATGCGGTGGACGAGGAGGAGACCGGCGACGCGAAGGCGCGCGATGACGAGGCTTCCGAAGCCGAGGTCGAGGCCGCAGAGGTCGAGGACGACGCCGAGGATGGCGCGGCCGACGCTGAGGACGAGGCCGTCGTCGACGTCGTCGAGGAGCCTGTTGCGGACGAGCCCCAGCTCGTGAACGCCTACGGCAACTACCGGTTCGGTGCGGACGTCATCCGCGCCATCGGCATGCTGCCGGATTCCTGTGTCATCGAGTACGAGGTCGAAGAGCCCCCGCACGCGGAGGCTATGGCCGAGGCTGTCGTTGCTGACGAGGCCGTCCCCGCGGGTTCCCGCGATGCGGCGGAGCCCGCATACGAGGATGAAGCGGACGATGTCGAGGTTGAGGAGGACGCCTCCTATCTGGGTGGCGCGCCGACGGATGACGAGGAGTACGAGTACGACGACGAGGGGTTCGAGTATGAGGGCGACCTCGACGTGCATCACTCCGCCGCCCAAGCGGGCTTCGCGAGCGCCCTCTCTGCGGTGAGCTCGGGTGCCGCGCGCCTGCTGAACGACATGAAGCGCCGCGGCAAGGACATGCTCGATTCGCTCAGCAGCCACGATGCCGCCAAGGCCGAGGATGCGGACGATGCCGTCGAGCCGGCGGAGGATGTTGAGACCCCGCAGGACGAGGCGGTGGCGGAGGCTCCTGTCGATGTCGAGGAAGTCGACGTCGTCACCGAGACGGTGGCCGAGGCTTCCGACGATGCCGAGCCCGTGGCGGAGCCTGAGCCTGCCGCGGAACCCGACCCCGCCGCACAGGATGCGGCTCCGGCTGAGGAGCCGGCTGCGGGCGCGACGCGCGCCTTCGATGCATCCGAGCTGGCTGCGAGCGCCCCGGTGCGGGAGGAGCCCGTGGTGGATCTTGGCGCCACGGTCGCCCAGCCCCCCGTGCAGCAGCCGCAGGCCGCGGCCGACCAGGTAGAGACGGTCGACTCGCTCATGGCGCAGATCAACCCGCCGCGTCCCGCGACGCCCCCGCGCGCCCCGCAGCGCACCTTCACCTCGGTTCCCGACCCGGCCATCCCCTCGATCAGCCAGGTGAACGCATCGAGCCGCGCGTCCCTGTTCGACCTCCCCGATCCCGCTTCGGAGCCGGTCGATCCCTTCGCTTCCATCCCCGCCGCGCCGAACCCGGCTGCGGACGCGTCAGTCTCGACGCCGATGGAGCCCGCGCCGTCGCGTGCCGCTGCGAGTGGCTTCAGCGTCATCGGCCCCGACGATGCGGTCGAACCCGTGTCGTATGATGCGCCTGCGCCGACCGAGAGCGTCTTCGAGACCATCAGCGCCGACGCGCCGATCACCCCGGCGCCTGCGGCTCCTGCGCGCAAGCGGGGGCTCGGCAAGCTGTTCGGCGGGCGCAAGAAGCGCCAGGAGGAGAGCATGAGCGACTGGCTCGGCGTCGAGGATGATTTCGATGCCAAGCGGTCCGGTCGCGACATCGGCTCGTGGGATAACTTCGAGGGCGACGACTGGAAGGGTGGCGCCACGGGTGCCGACGGCGTGTCCGTCGACGAGATGCGCGACGCCGTGACCTCGCTGGGCGACGACGAGCTGCTCGGGCACGACATCTGGTTCGTGGCGACGGGCGCATCGGAGTTCGACAACGCCGGCATCGACGCGTTCCTCGACACGCATCGCGACAAGCTCCGCGGCGTGTTCCTCATCAACCTCGAGAGCATCGGCGCGGGCGAGCCGTGCATGCTCGCGACCGAGGGCGAGCGCCGCGTGCTCAAGGGCGACAAGCGCATCATGAACCTCGTGCGCCGCGTGTCCGGTGCGTTCCACGAGGAGTTCGGCGAGGTCGAGATGGGGTACATGGCCACCGACGCGTACCGTGCCATGGAACGGAGCCTGCGCTCCCTCACGATCGCCGGCGTCGAGGACGGCCGCCTCGCATGCGCCCGCACCGAGGACGACCTGCCGTACCGCGTGAACGCGAAGAATGTGAACATGGTCGCCGATGTGGTGACCGAGGTGATTCGCCGGTCGTAGCAACGCCTCACCCCGCCTTCCCGGGCAGAACGGGAGGGCGGGGCTTTTTGATTGGACTCGAAGGGTGACCGGAGGGTTTCGTGGGTGACTTTATCTCGTTCGTGAAGCAGCATTGGAAGGCATACCTCGTGGGTGCGATCATCGCGCTCACCATAGGTTTCGGTGCAGCGTACTTCGTGTATTCCGTCGGCACGACCGATGATGCCGCCTCAGCGGCAGTCCGGGTGTTCTAGGCCGGTTTCCCAAAGCGGCAGCGCCGTTGCTTGCCGTGTGCTCGCCGGGGTATTTGCAACGAATATGACCAGGGTGCGCGTGGCGCTGTGGCCGTTCGCCTCCGAGCAGGTGACGAGCGTGAGCACGCGCCCCGTTCGCGCGATGCGCTCCTCCCAGTCCGAGACCCGTGCATCCGCCTGCGCTGCGATACCGTTGAGCCAAGAGCGCAGGTCATCGAGGTCGTCGAAACTGAAGCGCTGGATGGCCGCAAAGGATGCGGAGACGCGGAGGGCACAGAGCGGGTGGAATACCGTGGCTGCACCATCGGACGATTCCCAGCGCGCCTGACCGAGCGCGTCGAATCGCTGCTGGTGATAGCAATCGGCGAGGGGCGTGAAGACCTCGTCCGTCCAACCGATGCGATGCCCGTACACGAGGATGTGCATACCGTCCTCACTGCAGCGTTCATCGAGGTAGGGGCAACCGAGCGCGCTGCGATTGCCCCAGAGGTCGTGCGAGAGGTAGAAGTCGGCGGGCATGCCGTCGGCGACGACGGCGACGGGGAGGTCGATCGGGGTTCCCTCGACGGTGAGCCATGCGGCGTACGACACGGTGGGCTGCTCATCATTCAAAGCACCAGAAGATACCTCCTCATGCTTGGCGGCGAGCCCGTCGTATCGATGCGCGCTCAACGCGCGGCTCGCCTCGAGCGCACCCGTCGTCCCCAGGCAGATGAGGCCGACGAGCAGTGCGCCGCCCCGGGCGAGGGCGGACGCCCGCGCGCCCGCCCCGTTCCGCCCCATCATCACCGCCGCCGCAGGGTGCGCCAGGCCGCGAAGAGCATGAGGGCGAAAGCGCCGGTCGTGAGCGTCGGCGTGGCGATGGCGGCACCGGTCTGCGCGAGGCGCTCGATGCGTGATCGGGCTTCCTGCACCACCTCGTCTTCATCATGATCTTCGAGACCGGTGGTCTCCGCGGTGTTCCCACCGTTTCTGAAGAGGTCGAGGCGCACGCCGTTATGGAGCGGTGCACCCTCCACGTACTCATCCGTCACCTGCATGTGGAGGACGAGCGGGGAGTAGCTGTCGGTGCCCTCGGCGACATCCGAGGCGGGAAGTAGGGGGATGTCGTCGCAATCGTCATGCTCATCCTTCAGGTCGTCGCGGCTCCAATCGTCGAGCCTGCTCGTGAAGTCCGCCTCGACGCGTCCATATTCAAGACGCACCCCGACGATGCGCTCCCCGTCGGCAAGATCGAGGTCGGAGACCGCGAGTTCGGTCGCCGCCGTCGCATCCACATCGCTCGCCCAGAGGCGCCAGCCCGTATAGTCGACCGCGCGCCCATCGTCGCCCAGCGCCTCAGCGGTGCTTTCATGTGCGAGCCAGGGGTTCGCATGCCCGTCCGACAGCGTCGCGTTGGCAGCCGCGGCGGTGTCTGATGCTTCGTCTTGGGCAGTGGCGCCATCCGAGGCACCCGCAACCGTGCGGTACCAGATATTGAGCTTGCCATCGAAGTCGCCGACCACCTGCGGCGTGACGATTGCGACGAGGTTCGCGCGTCCATCCGCGGCCGCGGTGATCTCGTCCGTCACGGTGAATTCGTCAACCCATGTCGTGGATGTCGAGCGGACGTCGATGGAATACAGGTATGACCCGTCGTCGGAGACGCTCACGGCGGCGCGGTTCGCCCCATCGCCATCGGGCTCGACCCCCTCGACCACAGGGTCGGCGATCTCTTGGCGTTTGTCCACCTCACCGGAGACCTCGATGGGCTCATCGTACATGGTCACGGTCTGGACGTCCCCGGTCGCCGCGACGGTGAACTCGACGGCAGTCGCTTGGTCGTAGTCGTGCGGGGTCATCTCCTCGACGAGCGTATAGTCGCCGGGAGCGAGTGCGTCGATGCGATGCGGCGTTTCACGGGAAACCCAACTGTCGATGATGGTTCCCTCGCTGTCGAGCAGCGTGAGCGTGGCGCCTGGCACCTCGGATTCATCGGTGATGTCGCGCTTCGAGAGCTCGACCTTCGTGTAATCGTCCTCGACGGCGATCGAATAGCTCGGCATTCCCTCGGTCATGCCGTTTCCGTCGACGGTGAAGTACCGGGTTGTTCGGTCGACGAGGTAGCCGTCTGGCGCCGCCGTCTCGGCGATGCGGTACGAGCCCGCGGTGAGGTGCGTGATGCGCAGCGTCCCATCGGCATCAGTGACGAGTGAGATGGGTTCGCTGCCGGGAGTGAGCAGGTGGTCTACCGAAGAGAACGCTCCCTGTTCAAAGATGCCGTAGGTGCAGGATTCCGGCACGGTGGCCACGGTTCCCACACGCTCATCGTCGATGAGGAGCGCATAGTATCCCGCATCGAGGTCGCGGGCGATGAAGGCTTGCATGGATTCCTCATAGGAGAGCGGAACGGGTTCTGCGGTATCCGAGGCAGCCTCATCTCCCTCGCTCCCGGTTTCGAGCGCGAGCGTGACGGCACGCCCGGCGTCCGTGCGGACGGCGACGGCGGCGCGGCCATCCTCCGGCTCGATGCGCAGCTCGTCCTCGGAGCTCCAGAGCTCGAACGTCGCACCGGCGAGCGGCTCATCCGTTCCCATGATGCGCTTGTCGAGCACCGTCTCGGTGGGTTTGTTCTCCACGGCTACATCCGTGTACACGAGCTCCGTCTCGGAATCCTCGAAGGAGAGCGTGAACTCGAGCGGTTCGGAATCGAGCACATGCCCGGCGGGCGGCACCGTCTCGACGAGCGCATAGGTGGCCGAACCGGTACCGAGCCAGAGTTCCGGCGTTTCGGCGCAGCCGTCCTTATCCGTCACGACATGTGCGACGACCTCGCCGTCCACAGCATGGACGGTGCCATCGGGGCTCACGATGTCGCCGACCGCGACGACGTCGAACTCGGCTCCTTCGAGCGAGCAGGCGCCATCATGGTTGCCGCTTTCGCCGGGGCAGGTTTTCTGGATGCGCGCGATGCCCATGGCTTGCGCGTCCGCCACCTCGATGACCGCCTGGGGAGTGGCCGTTTGGTGGTCGGCGGACACCGTGAAGGGCACGTCGTCTGCGAGCAGGTAGGGTGCGACGGTGGCAACCTCGTGCACCGCGTACGTGCCAGGGGCGAGGCGCTCGGGGAGCGTGACGGTTCCATCATCACCCGTGGTGAAGGTATCGATTGTCTCCTCGTTCGGATACCAGGTGGTCATGGTCACGGGCGACCCGGCATCATCGAGGATTTGGAACGAGAAGCCAGCGAGCGGCACGCGTTGACCGGTTGCGGCGTCGAGCTTGACGATCTGCAAGCGCGTGGTGAGCCCCTCGTCCGTCATGCTGTAGCGCAGCTGTGCACCTGCCGCCATCTGCTCGGGCGTGATCTGCCATGGGTCGACCACGTCGAAGCCCTCCGGCACGGTATCGGGGTCTTCGCGCACCGTGTAGCCGGCTGCGTCGTAGGGTATCGCCCCGCCCGCACCTTCCGGCCGGGTGCCCGCGCCGAACCAAAGCGTGGCATCATCGCGCGTGCTCGCGAAGCCATCGGCGTCGGTCGTGAGCGTTCCCACGATCTTGCCCGTAGTGTTCGACACTACCTCGAAGCGGACGCCGACGGCGGGTTCGGCATGCCCGCCCGTCTCGTCCCAGGGGTCATCGGTGCCCTTCGTCTTGGCGACCTCTATATCGAAGGCGATGACATCCTCGGGATACGTGTCTTCGAGGGTGATAACGCCGCCGTCGATATTCGGGTCGTCTGCGCTCGCATGGTATTCGTGCACCGTGGTGTCGAGCACGTAGCCGTCTGGAGCTGCCGTCTCGACGACGCCCAGATCGCCAAGTGGGATGCCCGTGAAGGAGATGTGCCCGTCCTCGTCCGAGGTCGCGACGTGAACGTTACCGTTTGCGTCCGTGAGCTTGTATTCGGCGCCCGCCAGGGTCGCGCCCGCCTGCGCCGGACCACCTGTGGCGGAGTCCTGCTTCTGCACGGTGAGGTTCACGCTGGCGGGAGTATCCGGAAGGTCGACCTGCGCGCTTGCCGTGCCGCGCTCGACGGTGAAGGCCACCGGCTCCGGATTGACCGTGAACCCCTTCGGGGCGGCCGTTTCCCGCGCGTAATAGCTTCCGTAGGGGAGCGCGCAGGTTGCGTGGCCATCGTCGTCCGTCGTGATCGTGGCCACGCGCTCATCCGTCTGCGCGCTGTAGATCTCGTATGTTGCACCGGAGTAGGCGTATTCGGTATTGCCGCTGGTCATGGATGCGTCGGCCGAGGTCTTGGTGAACTGGACGTCGATGGCTTTATTTGCCGTGACGAGCCCCTGGCGGAAGACACCGTCCACGAGCCGCTCGTCCGGCGCCCAGTAGACCGCGCAACCCGCCTCGACGCCGCCCGCGCCCGCCTGCTTGTAGGCAAGCGCATCCTGGTACAGCTGCCACGCGGCCGCCTTCGTCTCCGCGTCGTAGATGAGCTCGTAGCGCCCTTCGGCGTACTGGTTGCCATGGAAATACGTGCCGGTGCTCGTGGTGATGCCCAGCACGTCCGACCGCTGCTCACCGATCGCGAGCCATACGGCAGCAGTGGTCGCGACCTGCGACTTGAGCGCATCGAGGCCGTAGACCGAGGTCACCACCTCGCCGTCGTAGCCGTGGTACATGACGTAATCGAGCTCGGGGATGCCGAGCGAGCCATAGCGGGTGAAGGTGGAACCCGCCTGGGATATGCGCAGGTAGCCCTGGGCGCAATACGCGATGTTGCCGGTGCCCGTGTTCACCGCGATGCGGCTCCCGTGCTCGAACGCGAGGTCGGCCGGTATGGGCTCCACCGAGGTGATAGTCATCTTATTCGGCTCCGCCGTGTACGCTGCGGTGGGCGCGAGCAGGCCGAACGGAATGAGCGCGGCTGCCAGGAGCAGGAGCCAGGCCGCTGGAGGGATCCGACGGGCGAGGGAGGTCACCGCGTGCCTGCGTGCGCGTCGCCGGGCTGCGCCGCGCCTGCGCGAACGTTTCTGCTGGTGTGCAGCTGTATCGCGTTGGGTGTTTCGTGATGGTTGCCGTGTCGTTCGATGCATGTTGCGTTTCGCGCCAAACATGGTTGCCTCCCTCGCGTCGCCGGGAGCCGAGCATAGCGCGCGTATCTGGCACCGTTCTGGCATGAACCTAGCAGGAACCTGGCGCGGTTCTGGCAGCTGGCTGGCACGCGCGCCGTCGCACCAGATGGAGCGATTCCATGTGTGGCCTGTTCAGGGAACCAGTGGTTCTTTTGCCCCATCGAACTCCACAAACACCCCACGGAGTGATTGAGTCATTGGGGACGGGTTCAATTGACTCACCGAGACATTGGGGTCGGGTTCGTTTGTCTCACTGAGTCAATTGAACCCGTCCCCAATGACCCATCCAACGACGCAAAGTCGTTTGAAAAAAGTGGTTGACGCGCCGACATGGCCGGGTTATTATCTCCTAGTGCGATGGACCTGTAGCTCAGTTGGTTAGAGCGTCCGGCTGATAACCGGGAGGTCACAAGTTCGAATCTTGTCAGGTCCACCATCTCTTTCGCAATAAACACCCCAGCGAGAGCCGAGTCGCCGCTGGGGTGTTTATTCCTAAAAGGGGGTATAGCTCAGCTGGGAGAGCGCGGGCTTTGCAAGCCTGAGGCCAGGGGTTCGAACCCCCTTACCTCCACCAGAACCGACAGCCTCGCAGGTGCGGGGCTTTTTCTTCTCAGGAAAACACACGGTCTAAGCTCCGATAGCAGTGTTTGCGCCCTCTTGTACAATGAGGGGGCTTCGCGGGCCATGCTCGTGGAGCCTCCTCGTTTCTGTTTGCATCCGATGCGGATTGGGTTGTGGTCAACATCATGGAAGGCGCGTGCATCGACCTGTTCAAGCCCGAGCTCGTGTTCCTCGACCTCGAGGCTGGGGATCGGCATGACCTCTTTCGGCAGCTCGGCAGCGCGCTCGCATCGCTGGGGTACATCGAGGACACGTGGTACGAGGCGATCGTCGAGCGCGAGCAGGACTTTCCCACCGGACTCCAATTCGAGGCCGTCGCCGTGGCGTTGCCGCATGTCGACCCTGTTCACCTCAAGAAACCGTACATCGCGGTGGTTCGCCCGCGCACGCCCGTCGTGTTCGAGGGCATGGCGGGCATCGGCGGCGACGTCTCGGCCGAGCTTATCGTGAACCTCGGGCTCACCGGTCACGCCGAAGGGCAGGTCGCCGTGCTCCAGGCGCTCATGAACGTCTTCCTCGATGCTGCCGCGGTGGCCGACATCATGGCGCAGACGACGCCGGAGGGCGTGTCAGCTGCGATGCGCAGGTACTGCGGGCAGGGGTTTGCGTAGGACTTGGCGCGCGAAGCCCCGGCACGTCGCAGCGTCGTTCCCCGGTAGCCCTTCAGCTGCTTGCTCACCTTGTTAGAATTTCAGAGCGCGAACGGCGGCGATCATGATGGCGCAACAACGCGGCAACCCCTTCAAGCCGACAGCAGGCATGAACCCGCCGGAACTCATCGGTCGTGATGAAATCCTCAACGACTTCCGCGACGCGCTATACTGGGCGCTGCATACCCACCGCATATCGAAAGGCGTTTCATGCGCAGCACTCCGACCGAGCCCGAACACGTCCGTTCCACCTCGCACGACGCCCCCGCGCGTCCCGAGCTCCACCCCACGATGCTCCGGCGCTTCCTGGCGTACTACAAGCCGGAGCGCGGCCTGCTCATCGCGGATACGGTCTGCGCGCTCGTCATCGCCGGCATCGACCTCGCCTTCCCCAGCATCCTGCGCGCGCTCACGGGCGGCCTGTTCATGGAGGGCCGCAACGCCATCCTCGGCGCGCTGGGCTACATCGCCCTCGGCCTCGTCGTGATGTACCTCGTACGCATGGGTTGCCGCTACTTCGTCTCCGCGCAGGGCCACATCATGGGCGCGCGCATGGAGTCGCGCATGCGCCAGGACCTCTTCGACCAGTACGAGCGCTTCTGCTTCACGTACTTCGACCGCGTGAACTCCGGCGACATGATGAGCCGCGTGGTGAACGACCTCTTCGACATCTGCGAGGCCGCCCACCACGTGCCGGAATGGATCATCATCTGCGGCGTCGAGATCATCGGCGCGTTCATCATCCTCGCGACCATCTCGCCCGTGCTCACGGGCGTCATGGCGTTGGTGACGGCCGTGTTCGTCGTCATCATGGTGCGGCAGAACCTCCGCATGCGCGAGGTCTTCGCCGACAACCGCCGCAAGATCTCCGAGGTCAACTCCCAGCTGCAGGATTCGCTCGCGGGCATGCGCGTGGTGAAGTCGTTCGCCAACGAGGGCACGGAGCGCGCGAAGTTCCGCCATTCGAACGCCCGCTACCTCGACTCCAAGGTCGCGCAGTACCACGCCATGGGCGCGTACCAGGCCACGAGCGCCCTCATGACCGGCGCGCTCTTCACGGTGATCGTCGTGGTGGGCGGCCTGCTCGTGGCGCAGGGGAGCATGACGGCCGTCGACATGGCGACGTTCGCGCTCTACATCAGCCTGTTCACCACGCCCATCGAGACGCTCGTCAACTCCACGGAGAACATCCAGAAGGCCATCGCCGGCTTCAAGCGCATGGACGAGGTCATGCTCACCATGCCCGACATCGAGGACGCCCCCGACGCGCGCCCGCTCAAGGTCACCGACGGCGCCATCGAGTACCGCGACGTGTGCTTCAGCTACGAGGACGAGGAGCTGGGCAGCGACCGCGCCGGCCGGCCGGTCATCGACCACCTGAACCTCTCCATCCGCCCGGGCGAGACCATCGCGCTCGTGGGGCCGTCTGGCGGCGGCAAGACCACGACGTGCTCGCTGCTGCCGCGCTTCTACGACGTGACGAGCGGCGCCATCACCATCGACGGCCAGGACGTGCGCTCCGTGACGCAGGAGAGCCTGCGCCAGGCGATCGGCCTCGTGCAGCAGGACGTGTACCTCTTCGACGGCACGATCGGCGAGAACATCGCCTACGGCCGGCCGGACGCCACGCCGGACGAGATCGTCGAGGCGGCGCGCCGCGCGAACATCCACGCGTTCATCGAGAGCCTGCCCGACGGCTACGACACCGTGGTGGGCGAGCGCGGCAGCCGGCTTTCCGGCGGGCAGAAGCAGCGCGTGGCCATCGCGCGCGTGTTCCTGAAGGACCCGGCGATCCTCATCCTGGACGAGGCCACCTCGGCGCTCGACAACGAGAGCGAGGAGGCGGTGCAGGAATCGCTCGAGCGCCTCGCCCGCGACCGCACGACGATCATCATCGCCCACCGCCTCTCGACCATCAAGAACGCCGACGAGATCGCGACGGTCGAGCGTGGTCGTGTTGTGGAGCGCGGCACGCATGAGGAGCTTCTCGAGCGCGATGGCACCTATGCTCGCTACTATCGAATGCAGTTCGAGGGTGCCCGCGCGGGGTCGTCGCTTCGCGGGGATGCCGGTTCTGATGAGCTGGGCGCGTAGGCGCTCGCATGCCGGCAAGGGTTCGACGGGAACGCGATGGCAAAGGGATCTAATCTGACACCGGAAGAGGCCGAGGAGCTGTTCTCGCGCGTCGATGCCGCCGGCGTCGTGGAGCCCGCCCGCACGGGAAAGGGCTCGAAGTGCCGTCGCCGCCGCGCCGCCGAGCAGAAGCACGCCATCGACCCGCTCTCAGACGAGGACCCGTCCGGTTCGAAGGCCTCCGTCTCCATCTCGCGCATGGGCATCGCGTTCATCGTGGGCACGATCCTGCTCATCGTGGGCATGCAGATCGGCTACGGGGTGATGCGCCGCCTGAACACGGCGAACCTTTCCGACACCGTGACGACCGAGACCGTCTCGCGCGCGCTCGAGGGCGGCGTCGAGTGGGGCAACGGCTTCACGCAGTTCCCGGCGCGGTTCACCGTGGACGAGGCCGACGAGCGCGCCGGCATCGTGGAGGTGAGCGTCGTCTCCACCGAGGCGGAAAACGAGCTCGAGCTGTTCTCGAACAGCCAGATCGAGGCGGCGGCGCTCGCGACGAACGCCCTGCTCAACGACAACATCAATCGCGTGGTCTACAACGTGTCCGCGTTCGTGGACGACGAGGGCAACATCGTGCCCGGGGATGGCAGCACGTCGGAGAGCCCGCGGCTCATCTTTACCTTTATCTGGACGAAGAACAAGTCCGAGGCGTCGAGCAACATCGACTGGGAGCTCAAGATTGTGGGCATGGACGAGGAGGTCGCCGGGCGCCTGCAGTCCCAGGTGAATTCCGTCTCGTCGCTCATCGAGACGCCGAGCGTCGACGACACGGACATCGAGGCACACGAGCAGGAGCTGCAGGATGGCCAGGCGCGCAAGGGCGAGGAGATCTACCTGGGCGATGACGGCGGGGCCGCGCTCGACGCCGCGCGCGAGCAGGCGCAGGGGGACGACGCGGCGTAAGCGGTCGCGGCGAGCGCGCGAAGGCGCGTGCGCGGCATGAAACGCGCCAAACGAACGGTTCCCGGGCTTTCCGAGGGGCGCGCGATCCCAAATTGCGCGAAACGAACGGTTTATGGGCACCCCCGGAAGTAGCGCGGGGTCACGCGCCAACAAAAGCGCAGGTAGCCGAGTTGCCCTTGTGCCGGCTACTCGGCTACCCCCTCATAAAACGTTCGTTTCGTTCATTTTGTTTCAGCGAGGCTGCTGCGAGGCCGTCGCGGGACCGTCGCAAAGCCGTCAACTGCACCCAAAAAGCCCGCGGGGCGCCGCAGTCTGGCTGCAGCGCCCCGCAAAACTCGAGCATGGCGCCCCGCGGGCGTCGGTTTATCCCAGCAATGCCGTGACCTTGCCCAGCAGCGGCTCGAAGCTCACGCCGCGCGCCTGGAACTCGGGCTGCTTCGAGGAGACGATCATCGCGTCGTGCACGAGGTCGCCGGCGAAGCGCACGGCCTCGTCGAGCGAGCGCCCGGCCATGATGGCGGCGAGCAGGCACGAGCAATACAGGTCGCCGGTGCCGTGGAGCATGTAGGGCAGAAGCTCGTTGTTCGCCTCGAAGAAGGCGCCGTTCTGCGTGCCCACGAAGTTGCGGATGAGGCCGTCGCCGCGCTGGATGCCCTTGAGCACCACGGCCTTCGTACCCTTCTCGAGGAGCGCGTCCACCAGGCGGCGCGCCTCGGCGTCGTCGATGTCCTCGCCCGCCCACGCGTCTCCGATGGGCTCATCGAGGATGATGGCGGCCTCGGTGAGGTTGGGCGTGAGGATGTCCGCGCCCTCGGCGAGCTCGGCCATCGCGGCGCAGAGCTCGGGCGTGTAGGTGGCGTAGACCTTGCCGTGATCGGCCATGACGGGGTCTACCACGCGCAGCGCCTCCGGGAACATGGTGTAGAGGTCGCGGATGCGCGCGACCTGCTCCGGCGCGCCGAGGAAGCCCGAGTACACCGCGTCGATCTGGACGCCGATCTTCTGCCAAGCGGCGAGGTAGTCGGAGAGGATCTCGGTCGTGTCATGCATGTACCAGCCGGGGAACGCGGTGTGGCTCGAGAAGATGCCCGTCGGGACGGGGCAGACGTCGCAGCCGGCTGCGGAGAGCACCGGGATGGCGATGCCGAGTGAGCATTTGCCGTAGCCGCACAGGTCGTGCACGGCGGCAACGCGCGGGATATACGCCCCCTCGCGCTGGTAGAGTGGCAGGGCGGTGCTAGCGGTCTCGTTTGTCATGATTTCCTTCTTTCATCGCGGACTTATGGACCAGCGTGCGCTACCAGCATAGTACGCTCCGGTCGCAGCGGCTCCGCGTGCCGCGCAGTTTCCCATTTCGCCACAATGCTCGCACGGATCACGCGGCGAGCTGTGGGTGTCGCGCGCGTCGGGGTTGGGCGCCCGGCAGCCCCGGTCGCGCCCGTACGGACCGCGCGCCCGCACCCCACCCTACCGCCGCGTGGTGGACTCGCGCACGATGAGCTCGGTCTCGAGCGTCATCGAGCGGGCCGCGCCGCCGCGCATGCGCTCGAGCAGCAGGTTGCATGCGGAGTAGCCCATGCGGTAGCGCGGCTGGTTCACCGTGGTGAGCGTCGGGGTGGTCATGGTCGCGATGTCGATGTTGTCGAACCCCACCACCATGAGGTCGTCGGGCACGGAGAGCCCCGCCCGCCGCGCCGCGCGGATCACGGCCGCCCCGTACGTATCCGAGCAGGCGAACACGCCGTCGGGGGCGTTCTCGGACTCGAGCATGTGGCACGCCGCCGAGCAGGCGAGCTCGTAGTTGTTGTCGGGTACCTGCAAGATCCAGTTCGGGTCGAGGTCGATGCCGCGCTCGCGCGCCACCGAGAGGAAGCCCTCCATGCGCCCGCGCGCGTACTTGTACGACTCCGGCCCGCTCACGATGGCGAGCCGCCGGCACCCGCACGAGATGAGGTGCTCGACGGCGACGCGCGCGGCGGAGCGGTCGTCGATCGTCACGTAGGGCACGTCGGTCTCGGGGTTGTTCTCGGCGCATTGGATGGTGGGCAGCGTCGCGTCGATGCGCTCGATGGTCTCGGTCGAAAGCGAGCACATGGTGATGAGGCCGCTCGCGTTGCTGCGCCGCAGGCTCGCGCAATACGCCCCGACGGTGCTCTGGCGCGGGGTGTCCCACGAGATGAGGACGTCGTAGCCCGCGGTGCGCGCGGAATCGCGCACGCCGTGGACGATCTCGCTGTAGAAGGGGTTGTCGAGCCACGGGATGTTCACCACGATGGGGCCGCGCTCCTCCGGCGGCCGCGCGGTACCGTAGCGGTCGACGAGGCTCGCGTACCCGAGCTCGCGGATGCAGGCGTTCACGCGCGCGGTGGTCTTGGCGCTCACGAGCTCCGGGTGGTTGATGACGCGCGAGACGGTCGCGGGGGAGACGCCCGCGCGCTGCGCGACGAGGTCGATGGTCATCTTCTTCGCCATGAGCTCTCCTTACATATATATGTGCGCCCGCGGGTGCGCGGGAGGCGCGCGCGGAGCCGGCACGGGCCGAACGGGGCTTGGCGCGAGGGGTTCGCCTGCGCATGCCCGTCGCTGCCTCCTCTTACATTCTAGGTGTGCGGGCGAGCATGGCTCCGCCTTTTCCGTCAACGAGATGAAAAATATTCACATGCAACGTTCACCGATATATCCCCGCCGCTGAGCACAGTATTTTTACCGTTCGCGGATTGAAAAAACCGCAGGGGTGTCCCACCTCGGTATTATCGGAAATGAAAGAAATGTCGATATGGAATGAAAGAAATTTTCATTCCAGCATCGGGTTTCTGGTCTACGCGGGCGCCCGGCCGCTGCCTCAATGGAGCCGGGCGCCTCGAGGAAGTGAAAGCATGCGGACATGCGCCGCATCGGCGGAAGGGAGCACCATGGTTCGCGTCGGCGTCATCGGATGCGGAAAGATCTCGCAGGTACGGCACCTCCCGGAGTACGAGGCGAACCCTCATGCGCAGATTGTCGCCCTCTACGACGTGAACCTCGAGCGCGCCCGCGAGCTGGCCGAGCGCTACGGCGCCACGGCGTACGAGACGCTCGACGAGCTCCTCGCCGCGCCGGACGTCGACGCCGTGAGCGTCTGCACGTCGAACGCCACGCATGCCGAGACCACCATCAAGGCGCTCCAGGCGGGCAAGCACGTGCTCTGCGAGAAGCCCATGGCCATCACGCTCGAGGAATGCGAGCAGATGGTCGCCGCCGCGGACGTTGCGGGCAAGCAGCTCATGATCGACCAGAACCAGCGCTTCGCGAAGGCGCACATCCGCGCCAAGGAGCTCCTCGACGCCGGGCGCATCGGCCGGGTGCTCACGTTCCGCACCACCTTCGGCCACGGCGGCCCGGAGACCTGGAGCGTCGACCCCGGCACCGGTAGCTGGTTCTTCGACCCCAAGCGCGCGGCGATGGGCGCCATGGCGGACCTGGGCGTGCACAAGACCGACCTCATCCAGTGGCTCATCGGCCAGACGGTCGTTTCCACCACGGCGCACGTCACCACGCTCGACAAGCGCGACCCGGAGGGCAACCTCGTGGGCGTGGACGACAACGCCGTCTGCATCTACCGGATGAGCGGCGGCGCGGTGGGAACCATGACCGCGAGCTGGACGTACTACGGCCCGGAGGACAACTCCACCGTCATCTACGGCACCGAGGGCGTCATGCGCATCTACGACGACCCGGCGCACTCCATCGTCATCGACCGCCGCGACGGCGAGCGCGAGCTCTACGACGTGGAGGCCATCCAGACGAACGACAACCAGACCGCCTCGGGCATCATCGACGCCTTCGTCGCCTGCCTCGAGGACGGCACCGAGCCCGCGATCCCCGCCTCGAGCGTGTTACCCGCCATGCGTGCCGTGTTCGCGAGCATCGAGTCGAGCAAGACCGGTAAGACCATCGAGATCGGCTAGCACCGGGGCAATGTCAAAAAACCCCTGGGGTAATTTTACGTGGAAGGAGAACGCGCTATGAGGATGGGATTCATCACCTCGCTCTTCGACGGCTGGACGTATGAGGAGATGATGGATGACGTCGCGCGCCTCGGGCTCGAGTGCGTGGAGGTCGCCTGCTGGCCGAAGGGCAAAGCGGAGCGCAAGTACGCCGGCGTGACGCACATCGAGACCGAGCGGGTGCTCGAGGACGACGCCTACGCGCAGCACATCCTCGACTACGCCCGCGAGAAGGGCATCGACATCTGCGCGCTCGCGTACTACCCCAACAACCTCGACCCCGACCCCGAGCGCCGCAAGGTGTTCAACGACCACCTCGTCGCCACCATCCGCGCCGCTGCGAAGCTCGGCGTGCCGAAGGTCACGACGTTCATCGGCCGCGTGACGGACAAGACCTTCGAGGAGAACCTCGAGATCCTGCCCGGCGTGTGGGGCCCCATCCTCGACGTGGCCGAGCAGGAGGGCATCCTCGTGTGCATCGAGAACTGCCCGATGCTCTTCGACGCGTCCAACTGGCCGGGCGGCCAGAACATCATGACTACGCCCGCCAACTGGGAGCGCGTCTTCGAGGTGCTGCCGAGCAAGAACCTGGGGCTCGCCCTCGACCCGAGCCATTTCGTGTGGCAGCAGATTGACTGCGGCGCGGCCATCCGCGAGTTCGCCGACCGCATCTACCACGTGCACTTCAAGGACATCAAGTTCAAGCCGGAGGAGCTCGCGCGCCGCGGCACCATGGCCTACCCGCTCGACATCATGGATCCGAAGATCCCGGGGTACGGCGACGTCGACTGGAGCGACTTCGTGTCGCAGCTCACCATGGTGGGCTACAACGGCGACTGCTGCCTGGAGGTCGAGGACCGCTTCTTCGAGGACGGCACCCGCGAGCGCCTGGTGCAGGCCGTCGAGCTCTCGAAGCGCTACATGGACCAGTTCGTCATCTAGGACTCAGCCTCGTCTGTGGAAAAGGCAGGCGAGTCGAAGGTAATGCGGCCAAACAGGGAAGGAAGGAACGCATTATGAGCAACATCACCCGTCGTTCGTTCGTGGTAGGTACGGGCGCGACCGCGCTGGTCGCCGCGCTCGCCGGCTGCTCCGGCGGCGAGACCACCGAGGGCTCGGGCGCCGGTTCCGCCGCTGCTGCCACCGGTGGCCACATCTACGTGCTGACGGCCTCGCCGGACCACGGCTGGACCGGCCAGGTGGGCGTGTTCGCGCAGGAGAAGGTCGACGAGATCAACGATGCCGACGCCTACACCGCCGAGCTCCAGACCGCCGGCGCCGCCGCGGATCAGATCGCCCAGGTCGAGGACATCCTCGCCGGCGACCTCTCCAACGTCGCGGGCATCGTCATCCAGCCGCTCGATGACACCGTGCAGTCCGCCATCCAGCAGATCGTGGACGCGGGCGTGCCCTACGTGGCGTTCGACCGCATCATCGAGGCCGTCCAGGATTCCGCCGTCGCCAACGTCAAGGGCGACAACTCCGGTATCGGCGCCGGCTCCGCGGCCTACTTCGTGGAGAACGGCATGAACCCGGGCGACGCCGTGTACATCTACCAGGGCGACACCTCCTCCGTGACCACCCTGCGCGACAACGGCTTCACCGACTACCTGCTCGGCAACCTCGAGTTCGACGGCGCCACCGTGCCCGAGGACAAGAAGTGGACGCAGGAGCAGATCGACGCCGCCATCAAGAAGTCCGGCGCCATGAATTGGAGCCGCTCCGACACGAAGGCCGCGTTCGAGTCGCTGCTGGGCGACGAGGCTAACGCGCAGATCAAGTGGTGGTATGCCGAGGACGATGAGCTCGCCATGGGCATCCTCGAGGCCCTCAACGGCGGCGGCATCACCGATGCCACCAAGGAGGTCTTCTACGAGACCAAGCCCTACATCACCGGCTGCGGCGGCCTGAACGAGTACTACGAGGTCATCCGTGGCAACAGCTACCAGGACATCACCGAGAACCTCGGCGGCGTCATGTCCGTCACCTACTCGCCGTCCATGATCCAGACCGCCATCCAGGACATGGTGGATCACCTCGACGGCAAGGAGGTTCCGCAGGACCACGTCATCGCCTGCGAGAACGTCACGGCCGAGAACGTCGACGACTACGTCGGCTTCGAGTAAGAGGCATCCCGGTGCCCGCCCCCAGCAGCACGCGGGCGGGCACCCCGTCGCGGCGCGGATCCGCGTTCGCCCCCAGCGGCTTTGGCCGGGAGGCGGATGCGGGTCGCGCCGCCGTTTGGTATGCGCCCGCCGAAGTGGTGCTGCTTTCGGCGAGCGCATATGGAGGGGCGGCGGCCGGGGCGTGACCTGCGGGACGCCGAAAATGGGTTGAAAGGAACACGTCCCCAACCAACCCATTCAGCAAAGGGGACAGATCGCATTGGGAAGGAGCGCTATGGATCTGCTTGAGATGAGCGGCATCCGCAAGGCGTTCAGCGGCGTCACCGTCTTGAACGGCGTCGACCTGCACGTCGCGCGCGGCGAGATCCACGCCCTTTTGGGCGAGAACGGCGCGGGCAAATCGACGCTCATGAACATCCTCACCGGCTCGTACACCGCCGACGCCGGCACCGTCACCTTCGACGGGGCGGACATCACCGGCGCCTCGATCAAGGCGGTCGAGAAGGCCGGCATCGCCTTCGTGCACCAGGAGCTCAACCTCTTCAACGACCTTTTGGCCTACGAGAACATCTTCCTGGGGCAGGAGGAGACCGGCCCGGTCTTCTCGCTCAAGAAGCGCAGCATGATCGAGAAGGCGCGCGAGCTCTTCGAGCGGCTGGGCGTGGACATCGACCCCACGGCCCTCGTCGCGGACCTCAAGCAGAGCCAGAAGCAGCTCCTGGAGATCAGCCGCGCGCTCTTCTTCAACGCGAAGCTGCTCATCCTGGACGAGCCCAGCACCGCCCTCAACACGGCCGAGGTGGAGCACCTGTTCCAGATCGTGCGCAGCCTGCGCGACCAGGGCACGTCCTTCATCTTCATCTCGCACAAGATGCCCGAGATCTTCGAGCTCTGCGACACGTACACGGTGCTCCGCAACGGCACGTTCGTGGGCGAGGGCAAGATCGCCGACACCACGCCGCGCGAGGTCACGGGCATGATGGTGGGCGCGGCCATCTCGGAGCGCGGTGCCTGGGAGCCGCGGCCGGCGGGCGAGACCGTGCTCGAGCTCGACCACTATTCCGGCCCGGGGTTCTCGGACATCTCCCTCAAGGTGTCGCGCGGGCAGGTCATCGGCCTCACGGGCCTCATGGGCTGCGGCAGCACGGAGCTCATGCAGTGCCTGTTCGGCATCGGCCACCCCACCGCGGGCACGGCCACGATGATGGGCAAGCAGCTCTCCGGCGGCTCGATCCACGAGGCCATGAAGGCGGGCATCGCTATGCTGCCGTCCGACCGCAAGGAGAACTCGGTGGTGCCGGACATGTCGCTCCTCGAGAACATGTACCTCTCCGAGCAGGTGCTCTCGGCGGCGCGGCCCATCATCAACAAGCGCCGCGAGCAGGAGCGCTTCGATTACTACCAGAAGCTGCTGAGCATCAAGGCGAACTCCAGCGCCGAGAGCGTGCTGTCGCTGTCCGGCGGCAACCAGCAGAAGGTCTTCATGGCGCGCTGGCTCAACACCGATGCCGAGCTGCTGCTGCTCGACAACCCCACGCAGGGTATCGACGTGGGCGCGAAGGCCGAGATCTACCACCTGATCCTCGACCTGGCGCGCGACGGCAAGACGGTGATCATCAACACGCTCGAGATCCCCGAGCTGCGCGAGGTCGCCGACGTGTGCTACGTGCTGTATGAGGGGCGCATCGTGAAGCGCCTGGAACATGACGAGATCGACGAGCAGACCGTCATGCTGTACTCGACGAACTCCGTGAGCGACGACCTGCCGGCGGGCGATAACCAGCCGGTCGGGATGAATGAGTGAGGTGCATCCATCGTGAATGAGCAGGCAAAGGCGAAATCGACGGGGCTGGCGAGCGTGCTCGGCTTCGTGAAGCGGTACAGCTTCGTGCTGGTGTTTCTGGCCATCCTGGTGGTGTACGCCGTCGCGAACAACGGCCTCACGCTCAACGCGGGCATGAACGTCCTGCGCCACAGCGCGGTGATCGGCACCATCGCCATCGGCATGGGCATCGTGTGCCTCACCGGCGAGATCGACCTTTCCGTGGGCTCGATGCTCGCGCTCGTGGCAGGCTTCTCGGTCGTGGTGTTCAACATGACGGGGTCCATCCCGCTCACGCTGCTGTTCGCGCTCGCGTTCGGCGCGCTTTGCGGGTTGGTGAACGGCTTCCTCGTGGGCGTGGTGCAGATGCCGGCGTTCATCGTGACGCTCGCGACCATGCTCATCTACCGTTCCGTGGCGCAGTACGCCTGCCAGCACCTGCCCGGTGAGCTCATCGGTAACGGCAGCTCCGTGTACCGCATGTCCAACGAGCTCGGCGCCTACGACGCGCTCTACACCTTCGGCAACGCGCGCATCGCGGGCGTGCCCATCGTGGGCATCGTCATGGTGCTCATGGTGGCGCTGTTCGTCTACATCTGCACGTCGACGAAGTTCGGCAAGAAGATCTACGCGGTGGGGTCGAACGCCAAGGCGGCGCACCTCGCGGGCATCTCCGTGCCGCTCATGAAGACGCTCGTGTTCACCATCGCGGGCGCGCTCGTGGGCCTCGCGGCGTTCCTATGGGTGGCGATGAACGCCTCCGCCGACCCGGCCACCACCGGCTCGAGCTACGAGATGTACGCCATCGCCTCCGTGGTGCTCGGCGGCATCAGCATGAGCGGCGGGCGCGGGCGCATGATCGGCGTGCTGTTCGGCGCGCTGTCCTACGACGTCATCGACAAGATCATCATCGCGCTCAAGATGGACGCGCTCATCCAAGACACCATCAAGGGCGTCATCCTCATCGTGGTGATTATGATCCAGGTGGCGGGACCGCAGCTCAAAGAGGTGTTCAGCCGCAAGGGCGCGAAGCGCGGCGATACGGCGAAGTAGGCGCGCGGCGCGCGGGGGCGGAGTGCCGGGTGGCGTGAGGCCGCCTCGTGGTGCCGGGTGATGCGACCTTCCTCCCACAGCCCCGGGTGCAGCTCGATGGCGAGCGCGCCCGGGGCTTTTTGCGCCCTGCCCGGCGGGGTGCGTTTTCAGGCGGTGAGCGGCGCAAATCTACCAAAATGCCACACGGTGACCAACATACGGCGTCTGTGCAGACAAATAGGCTCATAGCGTCAAATGACGTGGGGGGTATTGATGAAATATCTTCAGGTCAGCCGCCGATTTTTCGTTTACAGACCTTGCAATGCGGATTAGAGTAGGCATGTCTACCCTCAGGTAGCGTAGGGATAGACATGCGCAAATGCAGCGTAATGGTAGTTCGCGTGTCGGTAAGGGATGGGAAGGTTATGTTGATGGTAGGAACCCACAAGAAACCCCGCGGGGGGGGGGCGCTCTAGGGCGATAGTGGCTGCAGCCCTCGCAGCCGTGCTGTTCGTCGTGGTGTCGGTGGCGTCGTTCATAGGCGTCGCACGAGCCGCGGGCGTCACGGGCAAGACGGTGGTCGACCCGGATACGACGAATAACTGGATGCAGTACACGCGTCCCGACGACCAACCATCAACGCAGAACGTCGGTCGTATCTGGACCGACAAGAGCGTGTTCGATGACACGTACACGTTCAAGAACGACGACAACGAGGGTCTGAGCGGACAGTCCATCACGAAGGGTGACTCCGACTTCATCGTGAGCCTCTCGGCGCTGTCCTCGACGTCCAACCTCAAGTCGACGACGGTTTCGACGAAGCCACTCGATATCGTGCTGGTGCTGGACGTGTCCGGGTCGATGTCCCAAAGCATGGGCACGACCTACACCTATACCGAGGCCTATCCAAGCAACCATCGCCAAACCTATTACATCCAGGTGAATGGAACCTGGCAACAGGTTGAGTATTTCGAGCCGGATTGGTGGGATTCTGAGCAGGAAGGTTGGCGCTACCGCAGCGGCGGAAGCGGCTTGAATCCGCAATATACCTACGTCGAGCCGAAGACCTCGCCTGCGGACAACGATCCCGATCACATTCAGTTCTACTCGCGCGGGCGCGGTCAGAACATCAGCAAGATTGATGCGCTGCAGAACGCGGCGGACGCATTTGTCGATTCCGTCGCTGAAATGAACGATGGCATCGCAGATCCCAATAATCAGCACCGCATCTCGCTGGTGAAGTTCGCCAGCGGTAGCCGTGACAATATCGGCAACAACAAAGATGGGGACGGATATAACAATTCCCAGGTCGTGTCTGACCTTGCGCCATACACGACCGATAACGCTGCAACGCTCAAGAACACCATCGATAGGCTCGAGCCGGCTGGCGCTACCTATGCGAACTACGGCATGAGTCATGCGAAGCGTGTGCTGGATGGCGGAGAGGGACTGACCGGTGCCCGCTCCAACGCGCAAAAGGTCGTTATCTTCTTCACCGATGGCGAGCCCGGATATAGCGAATGGAGCGGTTCCGTTGCCGCCGAGGCTATTAACTATGCATATGACATGAAACAAGACGGCACGCTGATTTATAGCATCGGCGTGTTCCAGGGCGCCGATCCGAGCGACACGAGCGGCAATTTCAACAAATACATGAATGCCGTTTCGAGCAACTATAAGAACGCTACGGCAGTGAACCGGTGGGGGAATGCATCCTGGAGTAATCTATATCTCGGCGACCGCACGCAGGATAAGGATGGCGGCAACGCCAACTACTACTATGCTGCGGAGGACTCCGAGCAGCTCGATCAGGTCTTCGAGGACATCACGTCTTCCATCACCGAGAACGTTGGTTCTGGTTCGCCGATCGTTGACAACTCCCTCGAGGGCAACCTCGCCCCGGGTAATCTCACCTTCACCGATCAGCTCGGCTCCTACATGCAGGTGACGGGCACCGGCGTCGGTAAAGACCAGATTCAGCTTGCCTATGGCGACGAGATCTATACAAGTGACAGCAAAGAGACGAACGGCAACGTCGACACCTACCACTTCACCGGTACGGTTGACGGCAACGCTGTGTACGGTTCGGCGAATCTTGCCGACCTTACGGTGACGGTTACCCGCAGCGATGGCCTTGCCACGGGCGACACCATCACCGTTACCCTTCCTGCATCCCTTATCCCGCTGCGCAACTACAACGTTGATACCGACACCGGTGACATGACGGTGTCCCAGGCATATCCTGTGCGTCTGTTCTACGGCGTGAGCCTGAAGGCTGAGGCCAAGGAGGCGCTTAACAACCCGTCGAGCGACGAGTACGCGGCGATCGTGGCTTCCCAGAAGTCAGCGGATGGCAAGACTATCGACTTCTATTCCAACAACTTCGAGGCCGGCGCAGCCGACGGCCTCACGATGGCGACCTTCGAGCCCAACGCGGGCAACAAGTTCTACTACTACACGCAGAACGCCACGCTCTACGTCGACGAGGACTGCACCATCGAGGCGACCGATCAGAATATTGGGCGTTACAGCACCCTCTACTGGAAGGACACCTACTGGGTGCAGACCAGCGAGGGCAAGGGCGAGGAACGTTCCACGGGCATCGCCATCCAGCGCGGTACGGACGAGTGGGATGCGATGCAGAAAGAGAATGGCCGGGACGGTGCCTACTACATCTCCGCTGGCACCCAGCGCACCGACCGTCCCGCAACGCTGACCGACGGGAAGGACTCGAACGAAACGAAGACCGCGGCCAACGTGCTCAACCCGTCGTGGAGCGACACCGACGAGGTCACCCAGGCGCTCGGCAACAACGGCAAGCTCTACTACGAGATGCCCGGTTCGCTCGAGATCAAGAAGACGGTCGACTGGGGCAACGCGTCCAATGAGACCAAGCAGAATGCGGAAAAGAACACGTTCACGTTCGAAATCACGGCAAGCGTGCCCTCCGATGAGGAGGGTAAGACCGAGCCGCTTTCCGGCACCTATAACTATTACGTCGGTGACCAGGCCGCCGGTAAGGTGACGTTCAACGAAGGAAAGGCGACGCTGAAGGTTCAGGGCGGCACGACGGTTCGCATCGACAGCCTGCCCGTTGGCACCGCGTTCATGGTGACCGAGCAGGGTGTCGGTGAAAACGGCTGGACCGTGACGGATACCACGGCGCAGGAAGGCGTCGACAACAGCAACACCACCGACGGTATCGTGACCGGTGCCATCGAGTCCGCTACGCAGGTCTCCCTGACGTTCGACAACGCGTACCACGCCGCCGACGTGAACCTCAACACGAACACCACGCTCAGCGTGGAGAAGGTGCTCAAGGGCCGCGACTGGCGCGACAGCGACGAGTTCACGTTTGAGATCGATGGGCTGGGCGCCATCACGACCGACCCCTCGATTACAAGCGCGCCAGAGCCCGAAGAGACCACGGTGACGATTGACGATCAGACCCCCGGTTTCACTAAGGCGTTTGGCGACATCACGTTCACCGCACCCGGTGAGTACCGCTACAACATCACTGAGGACAACGACACCGATCCGATCAACGGCATCGACTACTCCGCGGCGATTTACCGCGTGGTGGTCACGGTGACCGACGACGGCAACGGCAAGCTCGTGGTCTCCAAGGTCGAGCTGCAGCAGACTCAGAACGATGAGGGCACGATGGGGGCCGGCGCCGACCCGGTGCCGGTCGAGGGCAGCACGGCCACGTTCACGAACACGTATGACGTGAACGCTGCTCCCACCAACATCGACGGCACGAAGGTCTACAACGACACTACGGGCGGCAACGGCATCGACTACGGTAAGTTCACCTTCCAGCTTGAGGCGCTCGGCGGTTATGAGACCGAGGGCGGCAGCTCCGTGAACTACACGGTTGACGCCAAGGATGTCCCGATGCCCGCAGATGTTGCCGAGGGAACCACGACTAAGCAGGTGACCAACACCGGCTATGCCTTCACCTTCGGTACCATCAACTATGACGGCAACGATGTCGGCAAGACCTTCGAATACAAGGTGACCGAGATCGCCGGCGACGAGCAGGGCATGACATACGACAAAACCGAGCACATCGTTCAGGTGAAGGTCGAGGAGGTCACCACGGGCGAGGGGACTCCCGAGGAGGAGACCCACCTGGTCGCCACCGTGCTGCCTCCGTATGACACGCGTGCCGAGCTTAAGTTCACCAACGAGTACGACCCGGCCGATGCCGAGCTCAAGGGCGACACCGCCATCCATGGCACCAAGACCCTCACCGGTCGCGAGATGCATGACGACGAGACGTTCTACTTCCAGCTGACGGCGAAGAACGACAACGCGAAGAGCATTCTGCCAGATGCGGAGGTCGTCCAGGTTACCAAGGCCGACATGCAGGGCGGATCTGCCGACTTCTTCTTCAAGGACATGGCGTTCGCCAAGACGGGCGAGTACACGTTCACCGTGGACGAGGTCGCGTCTGACGGTCAGGGTGGCTACATCGAGACCGCCAACGGTGCCGGCATGACCTACGACACCAACATCTGCACCGTGACGGTCAACGTGACGGACAACAAGCAGGGTGCTCTCGTTGCTGAGGTGACCTACAAGAACGACGTGAACAGCTCCGTGACGGACAAGGCGCAGTTCAACAACACCTACGAGGCGTCCATGAACTACGGCGCTGAGGGCAAGGGCGGCATCGAGGTGACCAAGCAGCTCACCAACCGTCCGATGGATGCCGGCGAGTTCGCGTTCTCCATTGAGGGCGTGGCAAATGACAGCGGAAAGACCACTGCTGAAGATGCCAATAAGAAGCTGACTAAGGACGATAGGAGCTTCAGCAACACGGCGGTTGCGACCGGCGAGGTCAACACCATGGACAAGCTCCAGAATGTGACCTTCGACGAGACCGATGCGGGCAAGACCTACAGCTACATCGTGGACGAGACCACCGAGAGCGGCGCTCCGCAGGTGACCTACGACAAGACCCAGTACCGTGTGGACATCGAGGTCGTGGACAACGGCAACGGCACCATGCACACGCTCACCACGGTGACGAAGATTAAGAACGCAGCAGGCGAGTCGGTGAACGAGGTTGTCATTGCGGATGCCAACTCCGATGCCGACGACTACACCGTTCCGACCTTCGGCTTCGTCAACGAATACAACCCGACGCCTGCCACGGTGGGAGAGGACGCCGATTATCAGATCCAGGTGACCAAGAAGGTTGAGGGCGCGGATTCTGCGACCGACTACGCCTTCACGCTGACCGCGCAGGATACCGACGACGGTCATATCAACAACATCGAGGGGCTGGGCGACCGGAACCAGCTCACGGTGAAGACCAACGGCACCATCAAGGCCGGTGAGTCTCAGACGCTGACCTTCGGCGAGCTGACCTTCACCAAGCCGGGCACCTACACCTTTACGGTGCAGGAGAACCAGCCCGCTGAGGACGCCGGCTGGAGGTTCGACACGACCGAGCGTGAGGTGACCGTCAAGGTGACCGATCGCAACAATGAGGGCGAGTACGACGGCAAGCTCTACATCGCCGGCGTGACGGGCACCCCGGTCGAGATCACCAACAGCTATAAGGCCGATCCGGTGGTCGTGGGTGGCGATGACGCCGAGCAGCAGATCACGGTTCAAAAGACCGTGACGGGAGCTGATTCCACCACGGACTTCCAGTTCAAGATTGAGCCGGTCGACAAGGACGACGAGAAGTGGGACAACGTCAAGGCTGTTGAGAGCGACTTCGACGGCCAGGCCTCCATCACCGAGGACTTCGCTGACGGCGACACCAAGACGGCCACCTTCGGCGGCATCAAGTTCGGCGCCACGGGCGAGTACCAGTTCAAGATCACCGAGGTTATGCCCGAGGAGGTTCCCGCCGGCTGGACGTACGACAAACATGAGTCCTTCGTGACCGTTACCGTGACAGACGACGGCGATGGCCAGCTCGTCGCTGCGGTGAGCTACGACAACGCTAAGGCGACCGATGCCGACCAGCAGGTGAATAACGCCGCCGCGTTCACCAACGTGTACAAGGCGTCCGGCTCGCTTGACGGCGATGCCGACGGCAACCTCACCGTGACCAAGAGCTACACGAGCAACCTGGGTGACCCCTGGACGCCGGACGATAGCTTCGGCTTCACGCTCGCGGCTGACACCACGGACGAGTCGACGAAGCAGGCCGTTGATAACGGCTGGATCGCTCTGCCCGAGAACGCGGGCTCGGCCGATGAGGCTGGCATCACCATTGACGATGAAACCGAGAACTACCAGGCTTCCTTCGGTGACATCACCTTCACGCACGCGGGCACATTCAAGTTCACCGTGCGCGAGGTGCTGCCCGAGGGTGTGAGCACCGACAGCCCGACCAAGGACGGCATCACCTATGACACGTCCGTCAAGACCGTGACGGTCAACGTGATCGATAACGGCGACGGCACCCTGACGGCCACGGTGGCAGATGGCAGCGATGCGCTGACCTTCGACAACACCTACAACGTGCAGCCCGTCATGTTCCGCGCGGCGTACTTCGCGCTGCAGGGCAACAAGGTACTCGACGGCCGCAACTGGGAGCAGGGTGACACCTTCACCTTCACCATGACGGCCGGCCGCGGCACCAACCCTGACGGCGAAACGCAGATGGATCCCGGCGTGGTCGAGGCGACCATGCCCGAAAAGACCTCCGATACCATCGAGCCGCTGGCGGACGGTTCCAAGGTGACCGATAACTCCGCCCAGTTCACCTTCACCGACGAGCGCTACCCCGGCGGCGACGTGGTGCCCGATGCGGAGGATGTGTTCACGTTCACGCAGCCCGGTACCTACCGCTACCTCATCGCCGAGACCAACCCCAACGCTTCGAACCCCGGCTCGGGCATCCTGGGCGTGACCTACGACCAGACGCAGTACCGCCTGACCGTGGTCGTTGACGACGATGGCAACGGCAACCTCGAGGTGACGAGCAGCAAGTTCTCGTCGCGCCCGACCGCGGGCTCCGGCGAGTGGACTGACATCGCCAGCGACCAGGGCATCACGTTCACCAACAAGTACTCGGCGAACGAGGTGGGCATCTCGTTCAACGCCGCCAAGGTGCTGACCGGCCGCGACACCGCCATGACCGACAACGAGTTCATGTTCCATATGACGTTCGCCGGCTGGATGTCGAACGACGACTTCGATGCCCAGTCCGAGGACTGGAAGATGGACGGCGAGGTGGCCGAGAAGGCTCCTGCGGCCGCACCCGACAAGGGCAACATCATCCGCGGCGACGTGATCTTCGACAACGTGACGTTCACGAGCGACAACGTGGGCTACACCTACCGCTACGCTATCACCGAGGTGATTCCGGACGACGCGACGAACGCCGCATATCCGGGCGTGGCCTACGGCACGGCTTCGGCCGAACAGAAGGCCGGCACCGGCTGGACGAAGAACGGCGTGACCTATGACGGTTCCACCAAGTACGTGACCGCCAAGGTGACGAGCGAGCAGACCGAGGATCAGCAGAACCCCGGCACCTTCGTCGAGGTCGTGCGCGTGGCCACGGGCGGCGAGGCTCCGTACAACACGCAGACCGGCACGTTCGAGGGCAACGCCATCTTCACCAACACCTACGACGCGGGTTCGACGGATGTCGACACCGGCACCGCCGACGTGCAGCTCACCAAGGTGCTCACGGGCAAGGCGTGGGACGGCGACAGCTTCACCTTCAAGATCGAGGCCGTTTCCAACACGGCCGGCATCGAGCTTGACCAGCAGCCCATGCCCGCCCAGACCGAGGTGACGGTCAACGCGGCCACCGGTGAGGACGCCGAGGGCAACGACCAGGCGACCTTCTCGTTCGGGAAGATCTCCTACGACACGCCGGGCACCTATGTATATAAGGTGGCCGAGGTCGCGGGTGATAACCCGGGCATCACGTATTCCACGAACGAGGCCACCATCACGGTGACGGTCGAGGACAACAACGCGGGCGGCTACACCACCGGCGTGACGGTTGCCAATAACGTGTTCACCAACCAGTACGCGAGCGAGCTCGACTTCGCGGCGGCCGGTGGCATCGAGATCGCCAAGATCTTCGAGAACGCCGACATGCGCGAGTTCAGCTTCACGGTGAAGCCGGCCGACCAGGCGTCTGCCGACAAGCTCGGCATCGACATGGACGGCGAGACCTTCACCACGAAGGCGGGTGCCACGGTCGATGACGACAACGCGTCGCACGCCGAGGTCATGATGATCGACGCTGCGACCGAGGCCAAGTTCACGCAGGACGATGCCGACGACACCTACACCTACACGGTGCAGGAGGTCAAGGGCGCGGATGCCAGCGTCGACTACGACGGCACGGTCTACACCGTGACCATCACCACGGCTGACGACGGCCACGGCGGCATCAAGGTGACCACCACGGTGACCGACGGCGCGGACTACACCCAGACCTACGTCTACGACAACGACGAGAACGAGGACCCGACCGCGGTGATCCCGTTCACCAACACCTACAAGGCGACGGGTGAGCTGGGCGGCAACGGCTCCGCGAGCATCAAGGCCACCAAGACGCTCACCAACCGCCCGATGGTCGACGGCGAGTTCACCTTCAACGTGACGAACGCTGCCGATCAGAGCGACACGGTGGTTGCCACCGGCACCAACGCCGCGGACGGAACCATCACGTTCAGCGCCATCAACTACAGCATCGACCAGATGATGAAGGACGTGGACAACAACCTGGCGACGCCGAGCCTCGTGAACGGCAAGAACACCTTCACCTACACCTATGACGTGACCGAGGACACCACCAACCTGGATGAGGGCGTTGCAGCGACCGATGCCGCGGGCTTCCAGATCACCGTCACGGTGACCGACAACGGCGACGGCACGCTCGGGATCGTCGTGGGCTACCCGCAGGGTTCCGAGAACGGCCTCACGTTCCGCAACACTTACGGCGAGGGTCAGACGGGCCAGCAGACCATCGCCATCGCCGGTGCGAAGCAGCTCAAGGTCGAGTCCGGCAACAACGCGCCCGACATCGCGGGCAAGTACACCTTCACGCTGACCGGCGAGGACGGCGCGCCGATGCCCGCCACCACCACGGCGACCAACGACGCCTCGGGCAACGTGAGCTTCGGTGACATCACCTTCACCATGGAGAACGTCTTCGGCGACACGGGCAGCCAGACCGCTGCGGCGACCGCCGAGGCCGAGGGCACCGAGGACGCGCCCGCCGTCGAGTCCGCGCAGCGCACCAAGACCTTCACCTACACGGTGACGGAGACGGGCGACGTCGCGGGCGTGGCGAATGACGCCGAGGCCAGCAAGACCTTCACGGTCACGGTGACCGACAACGGCGACGGCACGCTCTCCGCGGTGGCCGACCCGGCACAGGGCGCGCTCTTCACCTTCACGAACACCTACTCCGTCGACCCGCAGACCTCGTCGCCCACGGCTGACGGCGGCCTGACCCTCACCAAGGAGCTCACCGGCCGCACGATGGACGAGGGCGAGTTCCAGGTGGTCATGGTGGATGCGGACGGCACGCAGGTCTCGCAGGGCGTGAACGCGGCCGATGGCAGCATCGCGCTCGACGCGATCACCTTCAGTACGCCGGGTGACTACACCTACACCTTCTACGAGGTCGATAGCCACAAGGGTGGCGTGACGTACGACGCGGCGCGCTACACCGCGACGGCGCACGTGGAGGACAAGGGCAACGGCACGCTGTCCGTCACCTGGGAGTTCGCGGACGCGAACGGCGACCCCGTGACCGACGTGGTCGTCAGCAACAGCTACGAGGCGCGGGACGCGTCGATCTACGTCGGCGGGTCGAAGGTGCTCGACGGCCGCGCGCTCGCCGAGGATGAGTTCTCCTTCGAGCTGCGTGATGCCGACGGCAACGTGCTGCAGACCGTGAAGAACGCGGCGGACGGTGGCTTCGTCTTCGACGCCATGACCTTCGACACGGCCGGCGAGTACCAGTTCACCGTGGCCGAGGCGCTGCCCGAGGACGACGACCCGGCGACCGCCGGCGTCCAGAAGGACGGCGTGACCTACGACGAGACCGTCTACACCGTGGACGTGACCGTCGAGGACAACCGCGAGGGCTACCTCTGGGTGACGAGCCTCACCTATAACGGCAAGGCCGAGCTGCCGGTGTTCTCGAACACCTACGTTGAGCCGGCGGCCCCGGCGGGTCCGAGCGACGACGGCCTGATCCAGACGAGCGACATGATGCCGACCGCCGTGATGGCCGCAGCGGGCATCGGCGCTGTGTGCGTCGCGGCCGGCGTGGTGACGCGCAAGAAGCGGGGTGAGTAGCGCATGTCCGAGGCCGGGATGGGGACCTCGCTGAGGGGCATCAGCACGCGCATCAACGGGCGCCATGCCTTCGTGCACGAGCGCGTGCTGGAGCTCATCGCGCGGGAGACCAAGCGCGCGGGCGAGGTGCGGTTCAGCCAAGCCGAGCTCGCCAAGCGGATGGGCTGCTGCTCGCAGTCGCTCGCCCGCGCCGTCACGCGCCTGCGGCGCGAGGGCTTGATCACCTCCACCCCGGTCTATAGCGAGTCGGGCGCGCAGCTGGGCAACAGCTACAAAGCGACGCCCGCCGGGATCGAGCGCGCCGAGGTGCTCGCGCACAGTCGGCGGGGCTAGACAATGAGGCCTCCTTTCGGGATCGTCCGGAAGGAGGCCTTTTTGCGTTGGCGGGGTGGCACGGCGCGGTGGTTGCGCGGGCCGCGCGGGTTGGCGGGCGCAAAACTGAATAATTTGCACTCATAGCAATCAATTACTGAATAAATCATCCATCTTCGTACACAAGGCCGCGCGCAATGACTACAATACGCACAGCCTGTAAACCTTTAATCCGGTTCTGAGAGGCCGGGAAGGAGCGAAGATGGCGCATACCGATGCAGCGGTCGCAGCGTGCGACCCAGGATGCGCGGCGCACTCCGCACCGCGCGCGCAGCTGAGCGAGCTCGCCCAGCGCATGCTTTCCCAAACAAGCAAGCACGAAGGAGCCCCTGCGGTGCTCATGCTCGCCGACGGCACGGCGTTCTTCGGCCGTGCGTGCGGCGCGCGGGGAACCGCGACGGGCGAGGTGTGCTTCAACACCTCGGTCGAGGGGTATTTCGAGGTGCTCACCGACCCGAGCTACGCGGGGCAGATCGTCACCATGACGTACCCGCAGATCGGGAACTACGGCGTCGACCTGGCGGATACGCAGGTGGCACCCGGCGCACCCGGCGAGCTCGCAGGCAACGTGCGGCCGCCGCTCCGCGCGCTCGTGGTGCGCGACCTCTGCCGCACGCCGTCCAACTGGCGCTCTACCATGAGCCTGTCGGAGTACCTCGAGGAGCGCGGCATCGTGGGCATCGAGGGCGTGGACACGCGCGCGCTCGTGCGGCACCTGCGCGAGACGGGCGCCCAGAAGGGCATCGTCTCGACTGAGGTGCTCGACCTCGCGGAGCTGCGCGCGCTACTCGCCGCCGCGCCCGAGCTGGTGGGGCAGAACCTCGTCGAGACCGTGAGCTGCCGCGAGGCGCATGCCTACGACCCCGGCCGCGTGCCGCAGGGCCATGCGTTCGCCGAGGCCCCGGCCGCGCCCGCCCGGCACCATGTTGTCGTGTACGACTGCGGCGTGAAGCGCGGCATCCTCGAGGGCCTGCGCCGCGCCGGCTGCGAGCTTACCGTCGTCCCGTGGGACACCCCGGCGGCTGACGTGCTCGCGCGGCGGCCGGACGGCGTGTTCCTCTCCAACGGCCCGGGCGACCCGGAGGCCGCGACCAAGACGTACGAGCAGGTGCGCTCCCTGCTGGGGAAGGTGCCGGTGTTCGGCATCTGCTTGGGGCATCAGATGATGAGCCTCGCCGCGGGCGCGCGCATGGAGAAGCTCAAGTACGGCCATCGCGGGGGCAACCACCCCGTCATGAACCTCATCACGCGCCGCGTGGAGATCACGGCGCAGAACCACGGCTTCAACCTGGTGTTTCCGAGCTTGGGCGAACTCGTCCCGGAGCTCTCCGGCGGCGTGTCGGAGCACCCGACGGGCGCGGACGGCACCGCGGAGACGGCCGACCTGCGCTTCTGGGTGGAGCGAGGCATCGCGCCGGTCGTTGCGAACGAGCGCTTCGGCCGCATCCGCCTCACGCACGTGAACCTGAACGACGGCACCGCCGAGGGCATCCAGTTCCTCGACATCCCCGCCTTCTCGGTGCAGTACCACCCTGAGGCCTCGCCCGGCCCCACCGACGCGCACTACCTGTTCACCGCGTTCACGCGCCTCATGGACGGCGACCCCGATTACCTCGACATCAACATCGCCCGCGACCGCCTCGCGGGCTGGGAGTTCGCCGCCGCGTAGGCGCCGCACGGGCGGACGCGTCCCGCCGGGCAAGCGCCGCACGGGGTGGAACCCCGTCGCGGAGCCGTCCGCGAGGGGAGAACGCCCGCCGCGTACGCGTCGAACGGGGTGAGCGCCCCGCCGCGACCCCATTTTTCGCCTCCCGTCGCGCATTTCTGGTGGTGGAATTCAGATATGCACGATGGGCGGCGCCCGGAAGCGGCAAATCGGAGCGCCGGAGTCCGAAAACGGACGAAAACAGCCCGAGAAAGGGGGTCGCGGTGCCCGATTCGGGGGTTCGGACGCCTTCCGAGCGCCGTCAGCCATCGTCTCATCGTGCATATCTGAATTCCATCACCAGAAATACTCGCAATCATTGAAAAAAGGAGCAGCCACATGCCCAAGCGTACCGATATCAAGCGCATCCTCGTCATCGGGTCCGGTCCCATCGTCATCGGCCAGGCGTGCGAGTTCGACTATTCCGGCGCGCAGGCCTGCAAGGTGCTGAAGGAGGAGGGGTACGAGGTCGTCCTCGTGAACTCGAACCCGGCCACCATCATGACCGACCCCGGCTTGGCCGACCGCACCTACGTGGAGCCGGTGACCCCAGAGTTCATCGAGTCTGTGATCGAGCGCGAGCACCCCGACGCGCTGCTGCCCACGCTCGGCGGCCAGACCGGCTTGAACGCCGCGGTGGAGCTCGCCAAGCGCGGCGTGCTCGAGCGTCACGGCGTGGAAATGATTGGCTGCGACCTCGCGGCCATCGAGCGCGGCGAGGACCGCAAGCTCTTCAACGAGGCCATGACCGAGATCGGCCTCGAGGTGGCGCGCTCCGGGTACGCCTACTCCATCGAGGACGCGCTGCGCATCGCCGGCGAGGTGGGCTACCCCTGCGTGCTGCGCCCGAGCTTCACCCTGGGCGGCGCGGGCGGTGGCATCGCGCACGACGAGCGCGAGCTCACCGAGATCGTCCGGCAGGGCCTCGAGCTGAGTCCCGCGCACGAGGTGCTCGTGGAGGAGAGCATCGAGGGCTGGAAGGAATACGAGATGGAGGTCATGCGCGACCGCGCCGGCAATGGCATCATCGTGTGCTCCATCGAGAACCTCGACCCCATGGGCGTGCACACGGGCGACTCCATCACCGTGGCGCCCGCGCAGACGCTCTCCGACCTGGAGTACCAGCGCATGCGCGTGGCCTCGCTCGCCATCCTGGAGAAGATCGGCGTCGAGACCGGCGGTTCGAACGTGCAGTTCGCGGTGAACCCCGAAAACGGCCGCCTCGTGGTGATCGAGATGAACCCGCGCGTGTCGCGCTCCTCGGCGCTCGCGTCGAAGGCGACGGGCTTCCCCATCGCGAAGGCGGCGGCGCGCCTTGCCGTGGGCTACACGCTCGACGAGATCGTGAACGACATCACGCGCGCCACGCCCGCGTGCTTCGAGCCGGCCATCGACTACTGCGTGGTCAAGGTGCCGCGCTTCGCGTTCGAGAAGTTCAAGGGCGCGGACGCGACGCTCTCCACGCGCATGAAGGCCGTGGGCGAGATCATGGCCATCGGCCGCACGTTCGAGGAGGCGTTCGGCAAGGCGGTGCGCTCGCTCGAGGACGGGCGCACGGGGCTCCTCTCCGGCGGCGAGGACCTCTCCGCCCTCGATGACGAGGCGCTCGCCGCGCGCGTGGCGACGCCCACCGAGGACCGCGTCTTCGCGGTGGTCGAGGCGCTGCGGCGCGGCTGGGACACGGCGCGCGTCCACGCGCTCTCGGGCAGCGACCCGTGGTTCGTGGAGCGCCTGCGCGACATGGTGGCCGTGCGCGCGTGCATCCGCGGCCTGCGCGTGGAGGACATCGACGCCGACGCCATGCTGCTCCTCAAGCAGTACGGGGCGAGCGACGCGGAGATCGCGCAGCTCACGGGCAGCGACGAGCGGTTCGTGCGCGCCTACCGCCACGGCCTGGGGGTGCTGCCCGTCATGAAGACGGTCGACACGTGCGCCGCCGAGTTCGCGAGCACCACGGAGTACCACTACAAGACCTACGAGGCGCGCGTGCGCACGCCCGGCGGCGCCGTGCCCGAGGCGGCGAGCGAGGTGACGCCCGCCGACAAGCCGAAGGTCATGATCTTGGGCGCCGGCCCCAACCGCATCGGCCAGGGCATCGAGTTCGACTACTGCTGCGTGCACGCGAGCTACGCGCTCGAGGCGCGCGGGTTCGAGACCATCATGGTCAACTGCAACCCCGAGACCGTCTCCACGGACTACGACACGAGCGATCGCCTGTACTTCGAGCCGCTCACCTACGAGGACGTCATGGACATCGTGGACGTGGAGCGGCCGGACGGCGTGATCGTCACGCTCGGCGGGCAGACGCCGCTCAAGCTCGCGCGCGCCTTCGAGCAGGCGGGCGTGCCCATCCTGGGCACCCAGCCCGACGCGATCGACCTGGCCGAGGACCGCGAGCGGTTCAGCGCCGTCCTCGACGACCTGGGGATCCTCTACCCGGCGGCGGGCGAGGCGCGGAGCTTCGAGGAGGCCGAGCGCGTCGCGGCGCGGATCGGGTTCCCGCTGCTCGTGCGGCCGAGCTACGTGCTGGGCGGCCGTGGCATGACGATCGCCTACGACGAGGAGCACCTGCGCACCTACATGGCCGAGGCCGTGCGCATCTCGCCCGATTACCCCGTCTACCTCGACCGCTTCCTGGAGGGCGCCATCGAATGCGACGTCGACGCGCTCTGCGACGGCGAGGAGGTTTACATCGGCGGCATCCTGGAGCACATCGAGGAGGCGGGCATCCACTCCGGCGACTCCGCGACGTGCATCCCGCCGTTCAGCTTCTCGGCCGCGCTCGTGCGCCGGCTGCGCGAGACCACCAAGCGCATCGCGCTCGCGCTCTCCGTGCGCGGACTGGTGAACGTGCAGTACGCCATCCAGGGCGATACCGTCTACGTGATCGAGGCGAACCCGCGCGCGAGCCGCACGGTGCCGTTCATCTCGAAGGCCACGGGCGTGCCGCTCGCGAAGTGCGCCGCGCGCATCATGGCGGGCGAGCGCATCCAGGACCTGGCGCTGCCCGCCGACGACCGGCGCCTCGACTGGTTCTGCATGAAGGAGGCCGTCATGCCCTGGGGCCGCTTCCCCGGCGCGGACGTGGTGCTGGGGCCGGAGATGAAGTCCACGGGCGAGGTCATGGGCATCGCGAAGAGCTACCCGGAGGCGTACGCGAAGACGCAGCTCGCCATCAGCTACGAGCTACCCACGCCGGAGTCCGGCAAGGTGTTCATCTCGGTGAACGACCGCGACAAGCGCAACATCCTCTCGCTTGCGCGCATCCTGCGCTACCTGGGGTTCCAGATCTGCTCCACCGAGGGCACGGCGCGCGTGCTCGCGGGCGGCAACGTGCCGTGCGAGGTGGTGCGCAAGATCAGCGAGGCGCACCCGAACATCGGCGACATGGTGGCGGGCGGCGAAATCGCGTTCATGATCAACACGCCGTTCGGCCAGGAATCGCGCGGAGACGGGTACCACCTGCGCACGGAGGCGGTGCGCCGCGGGGTGACGTGCATCACCGCGCTCTCGGCCGCGAACGCCTTCGTGGCCGCGCTCGAGGCGCTCGAGGCGTCGCGGCGCGGGGGCGCGGACGGGCTCGAGGTCATCGCGCTGCAGGACCTGCCGCAGTACGAGGTGTAGGCGCGGGCGCGGGACGCGGGCGGCGGGGTTCGATCCGCGTTTTGACCCGCCGCGACCGCCGTGTGCGAAGTTCGTTCCAGTTGTGTGTGTATCTTTTGGGGCGGTGCCGCGACAGGCGTGTTGCGGCGTGTGAAAACCGCAGGTCGCAGTGAGGCGCGACGGCTGTCAGGGTGCGCTACGTAAAAAGATATACACACAACTGGAATGAGTTTGCGACCTGGGCGCTGCGGGTGCGCTTGGGAAGGCCGGCGGGGCCTGTTCGGGGTGCGGTGGGCGCGGCGCGGGGCGCCCGCTGCGTGCTACCATGGGGCGACATGCCCGCCCCGGTGCGCTTCGGGGCGGTTGCGACCCCGGGGCGGTGATGCGGCGATGCGATATGACGAGACGGTGCGCTCGCGCGCGATCGAGCTGCTCGAAGCAGGTGCCGGCCGCAGGCGCATCGCGCGCGAGCTGGGAGTCCCCGAGGCCACGGCGCGGCAGTGGTCGCATGCGTACGCGGCGGGCGGAGCCGATGCGGTGCTCCGCGCGGGGGCTTCCCGCCTGGTATACGACGCGGACACGAAGCGCGCGGCTGTGCGCGACCACCTCGAGCGCGGCCGGTCGATCCGCGAGGTCATGACGAAGTACCACGTCGCGAGCGAGTCGACCGTCAAGGCCTGGTGCCGGGCGTACAAGGCGGGCGGCGTCGACGCGCTCGCGGTGCATCGCCGTGGTCGGAAGCCGCGCGCGGACGCCTAGCCCTGAGCAGCTCGGCTCGCACCCCGTCGCGCTGGCACTGCCGCGCACCCCGTCGAGCGCCGTTCGCGCCCGCAGCCCCCCGCCCCGCCCTACCTGTCAAGAAATGCCACAAAATGGGTATCATGCAGCCGGCATACGCTGCACGTGCTATCATGTGCCGCAACAAGGAGGGGCGCACGGAAAGCGGGCTGTACCGCGATGCGCCGCGACGGAAAGGACTCCCATGCTTAACGCGATCGAGATCTCACCGAAGGTCTGGTGGGTGGGCGGCCTCGATTGGAGCGAGCGCCACTTCCACGGATACACCACCGAGCGTGGTATCACCTACAACGCCTACCTCATCATGGATGAGACCATCACCCTCATCGACACGGCCAAGTCGACCTTCACCGACGAGTTCGTCCAGCGCATCTCGCAGGTGGTCGACCCCGCCAAGATCGAGCTCGTCGTGACCAACCACGTCGAGATGGACCACTCGGGCAGCCTCCCCGCGATCCACCGCCTCGCCCCGAACGCGCGCATCGTCGCGAGCGCGCCGGCCGGCGTGAACGAGATCCGCGCCCACTACGGCATCGAGGCCGAGGGCGTGAAGACCGGCGACTCCATCTGCATCGGCGAGCGCACGCTCCACTTCGTGCAGACCCCCATGGTGCACTGGCCGGACAACATGGTCACCTGGTGCCCCGAGGACGGCATCCTCTTCTCGAACGACGCCTTCGGCCAGCACTTCGCCACCACGAAGCGCTTCGATGACGAGAACGACCTGTGCGAGGTCTACAAGCAGGCCAAGAAGTACTACGCGAACATCGTGTGGCCGTACGGCGCGCAGGTGCAGAAGGCCATGGCGGCCCTCGCCGGCCTGGACATACGCCTCATCGCCCCGTCGCACGGCGTGATCTGGCGCAGCCACATCCCCGAGATCCTCGAGAAGTACCAGGCCTGGAGCACGTACCAGACCGAGGAGAAGGCCGTGGTGGTGTTCGACTCAATGTGGCACTCCACCGAGATGATGGCGCGCGAGATCTGCGACGCGTTCATCAAGGAGGGCGTGACGGCGCAGCTCATCGACGTGAAGCACACGCACATCTCCGACATCATGCTCTACTTGTGCGACGCGCGCTACGTGGCGTGCGGCTCGCCCACGCTCAACTCCAACATGATGCCGCCCATGGCGAGCTTCCTCACCTACCTGCGTGGCCTCTCGCCGAAGAACGACCAGCGCATCGGCATCGCGTTCGGCAGCTACGGGTGGGCGCCGCTCGGCCCCAAGCAGGTGTACGCCGAGATGGAGAACATGAAGTTCAACATGGCGTGCCCGGTCATCGCCCAGCAGTGGATCCCCAGCGAAGAGCAGCTGTCCGAGCTGCAGGCCACGGTGGCCAAGATCGTCGAGGACGCGCGGGCGTAAGGCGCGGGGCAGCGCATACGTGATCGTGAGAGGGGTCGGCCGCAGCGCGGTCGGCCCCTTTGCTATGCATGGGGGGCGGATGCTGCAAACGGGCGCGCCGCGCCGCCGTGCTCGCCGCTCGTGAACGCCCGTCGCCCGCGCCCGTGCCGCATTACAGATGAAATTCGCCCCGATATGCACTTATCTCGGAACGCTGGCCGATATATCATATAAAAGTCTGTGTACAAGCTTCGACCGAAGAGGTGTTTCCGTGGCGACTCTTGGGTTTCTGGTTGCGTTTCCGCTGCTTGTAGCCGTAGCGCTCATGATGTTCCGCACCGATTCCGCGCGCGACCCCATCGTCATCGGGTCGGCGGCGATCATCGGCGCGGCGAGCGTCGTCTGCGCCGTCCAGTTCATGAACGCCCCGACGAGCTTCGCGGTGCCCTACGACTTCTCGTTCGCCGGGAACATCCTCTCCGCGGCGGTCGACCTCTTCCTCTGCGGCCTGGTGCTCTCGTACGCGCTCCGCTACCGCAACCTCGCCATGCTCGTGCTGGCCATCGTGCAGTTCATCGCGTCCATCTGGTGCGCGTCCATGGCCATCGCGCCCGAGGACATCATGGCCGAGCCCCTCTACATCGACAACCTCTCGATCATCATGATCCTCATCGTGGGACTCGTGGGCAGCGCCATCTGCATCTACGCCCTCGGCTACATGAAGGACTTCCAGCACCACGAGGAGGCGGAGGCCGAGAAGCGCG
Source organism: [Collinsella] massiliensis (assembly GCF_002161605.1). Classification (NCBI taxonomy): domain Bacteria; kingdom Bacillati; phylum Actinomycetota; class Coriobacteriia; order Coriobacteriales; family Coriobacteriaceae; genus Enorma; species [Collinsella] massiliensis. The sequence goes on from NZ_NFIE01000002.1 coordinate 93,858, forward strand.
GCGAGCACGCGCCCGACCGCCGGCACCAGTTCATCGCCCTCATGTTCCTCTTCCTCTCGGGCATGTTCATCATCGTGATCTCGGACAACATGGACTGGCTCGTGGCCGGCTGGGAGATCACCACCGTGTGCTCGTTCCTCATGATCGGCTACACGCGCACGCCCGAGGCGCGCAAGAGCGCCATCCTGCAGATCAACCTCAACATGGTGGGCGGCCTGGCGTTCCACATCGCGCTCATCCTCATCCACCTCGTGCACATCCCGCTCTCCATCGGCGGGCTCGTCGAGGTGGCCCAGAGCGGCGAGGCGCAGTACCTCATCATCCCCATCCTGCTGCTCTCCATCGCGGGCCTCACCAAGGCGGCGCAGATGCCGTTCCACCGTTGGCTGCTGGGTGCCATGGTCGCGCCCACGCCCACGAGCGCGCTGCTGCACTCCTCCACGATGGTCAAGGCAGGCGTGTTTTTGCTCATGAAGCTCGCCCCGGTGTACCTGGTGTTCCCGGCGGCGTCGGCCATGGTGGTCATGGTGGGCGGCATCACGTTCGTGCTCTGCAGCTTCATGGCCATCACCCAGAGCAACGCCAAGCGCGTCCTGGCCTACTCGACCATCGCCAACCTGGGCCTCATCTCGGCCTGCGCCGGCGTGGGCATCGCCGAGGCCGCGTGGGCGGGCATCTTCCTCATCATCTTCCACACGGTGTCGAAGTCGATCCTCTTCCTGTGCGTGGGCACGGTGGAGCATCGCATCGGCAGCCGCAACATCGAGGACATGGACGGCCTCTTCAGCCGCCTGCCGCGCCTCACGCGCTTCATGATGCTCGGCATCCTGGGCATGGTGGTCGCGCCGTTCGGCATGCTCATCTCCAAGTGGGCGACGCTCGTGTCGTTCGCGGAGACGGGCAACGTGGTCTTCCTCATCCTGCTGGCCTTCGGCTCGGCCGCGACGTTCTTCTACTGGGCGAAGTGGCTCGGCAAGCTCGCCGGCGTGGCGCAGAAGGCCGACAACGTCGAGGCCGGCGTGCACAAGACCGAGTGGTTCGCCATCGGCTTCATCGCGGTGCTCATGCTCGGGTGCTGCGTGGGGCTGCCGGTCATCTCGCTCGGCGTGGTGTCGCCGTACCTCGAGCGCGTCTTCGGCAGCAACCCGCAGTTCCTGGGCGTGGACAACATGCTCATCATGGCGGTCATCGTCGCGTTCATCGCCATCGTGTTCCTCACGCCGTGGGGGCGCGCCAGCAAGAAGCGCCGCGTCGAGGTCTACCTGGGCGGTACCTGCACCGACCCGGATAGCCGCCGGTTCCACGGCTCCATGGGCCGCACCATGACCTCCGTCAAGCGCAACTGGTACATGACGGACATCTTCCCCGAGAAGACGGTCACCGCCGTGGGCATCATCGTGTGCAGCGCGGTGATCCTCATGGCGTTCGCCGCGAGCTTCATCTTCAGCCCAGAGGTGCTCACGGGCGGTACCTTCTACATCGAGCGCATCCCGCGCCTGGTGGGCCCGGGGCTGCCGGGGCTGTTGCTGGGCATCGTGGTCTTCGCCGTGGTGGCGCCGGTGCTCGGCTGCCTGCTCGACGGCCTCGACCGCAAGGTGAGCGCGCACATGCAGGGCCGCGTGGGCCCGCGGCTGCTGCAGCCCTACTACGACGTGCGCAAGCTCCTTGCCAAGGAGCAGGCGAGCGTGAACGCCGTGGACGAGGCGTACATCACCTGCGCCATCATCTTCTGCATCCTGGCCGGCGGCATGTTCATCTCGGGTTCCAACCTGCTCATGTGCGTGTTTTTGGTGACGCTCGCCACGCTCTTCGTGATCATCGCCGCGTACTCCGCGCGCAGCCCCTTCGCCGACACCGGCGCGGACCGCGAGTGCCTGCAGGTGATGTCCTACGAGCCCATGCTCCTCATCATGACCGTGGGTTTCTTCGCGGCCACGCAGTCGTTCGACGTGGCGGCGCTGCTCGGGCTCGACGCGCCCATCATCATCCAGCTCGTCCCCATCTTCCTGGGGCTGCTGTTCATCCTCACCATCAAGCTGCGCAAGAGCCCGTTCGACTACTCCTACAGCCACCATGCGCACCAGGAGCTCGTCAAGGGCATCACCACCGAGATGGAGGGCCGCACGCTCGCCAAGGTGGAGATCATGCACTGGTGCGAAACGGTGCTCTTCCTCATGTGGACGGGCATGTTCTTCATCTGGGACAACCCCATCTCGATCGTCGTCGCGCTCGTCGCGGTGGCCGTGGTGTGGTTCCTCGAGGTGTTCATCGACAACAACAGTGCCCGCACCAAGTGGCAGTTCGGGCTCAAGTCCGCGTGGCTCGTGGCGCTCGTGGTGGGCGTCGTGAACCTGTTCTACATGCTCGTCACCCCGTTCATCTAAGGAGCGCGTATGGGGTACTCTTCCAAATCGCCGTGGCTCATCCACTATGATGGGTCGAGCTGCAACGGCTGCGACATCGAGGTGCTCGATTCGCTCACGCCGCTCTACGACCTCGAGCGGTTCGGCATCATCAACACCGGCAATCCCAAGCACGCCGACATCTTCCTGGTCACGGGCGCGGTGAACCACCAGAACATGAACGTGGTGAAGCACATCTACGATCAGATGATGGAGCCGAAGGTCGTGGTGGCGTGCGGGATCTGCGCGTGCACGGGCGGCGTGTTCCGCGACGCGTACAACGTGATCGGCGGCGTGGACAAGGCCATCCCCGTGGACGTGTACGCGCCGGGCTGCGCGGTGCGGCCGGAGACCATCATCGACGCCGTGCTGAAGGCCGTCGAGATCCTCGACGAGAAGGCGGCCAAGCTCGCCGGGAACAAGCGGTAGGAGGCAGGATGTACACGACCGAATTCGTCGAGATTCCCCTGGGCGAGCTGCTGTGCCGCGTGCAGACCCTGAAGCACGAGGGCCTGCGGTTCGTGCAGATGTGCGCCGAGACCACGGAGGCCGGCATCGACCTGCTGTACACGTTCTACGACGAGACCTGCGACAACGCGCTGAACCTGTGCGTCTACGGCATCGACCACGACTCCGAGGTGCCCTCGATCCAGGGGCTCTACTTCGCGGCGTTCAGCTACGAGAACGAGACGCACGACCTCTACGGCGTGAAGTTCATCAACATGCAGCTCGACTTCGGCGGGAACTTCTTCAACGTGGCCACCGACGAGCCCATGACGATCATCTCCCCCGAGATGAAGGCGGAGCGCGAGAAGCTCGCGAAGCAGAAGGCCGCTGCCGCCGCGAAGGCGCGCAAGGCAGCCGAGGCCGCGCAGGCAGCTGAGGCGGATGCGGCTGCCGGCGAGAAGGCCGCGGCCGAGGCTGCGGGCGCGCGTGCCGGCGCGGTCGCGGACAAGGCGGATCCGGCGGCGGGCGCGGCGACGGCGGGTGCGACTCCGGCTGCGACGGCGACGGGCGCGACCCCGGCTGCTGCGGCGCCCGCGTCCGGCGACGCCGCGGACGACCGCGCCGCCAAGATGGAGGCGAAGCTCGCCGCGATGGACCCCGAGAAGGCGGCGAAGGTTCGGGCGGCGCTCGCTGCCCGCGCGGCCAAGGCCGTTGCAAAGGATGGTGAGTAGGCATGGCGACCCGTTCGGTCATCCCCTTCGGCCCGCAGCACCCCGTGTTGCCGGAGCCGGTGCACCTGGACCTCGTCGTCCAGGATGAGCACGTCATCGAGGCCATCCCGCAGATCGGCTTCGTGCACCGCGGTCTGGAGAAGCTCGTCGAGAAGCGCGACTTCAACCAGTTCGTCTACGTCGCGGAGCGCACCTGCGGCATCTGCAGCGTCGGCCACGGCTGGGGCTACGTGAGCGCCGCCGAGAAGCTGCTAGGCCTCGAGATGCCGCGCCGCGTGGAGTACCTGCGCACCATTCTCGAGGAGCTCTCGCGCATCCACTCCCACCTGCTGTGGCTGGGGCTTTTGGCCGACGCGTTCGGCTTCGAGGCGCTCTTCAACCACTGCTGGCGCCTGCGCGAAACCATCCTTGACATCTTCCAGCGCACCTGCGGCGGCCGCGTGATCCTCTCGATCATGATCGTGGGCGGCATGGCACACGACATCGAGGACTCCGAGCTGCGCGCCATCTGCGACAAGCTCGACGGGCTCAAGCGCGACTACAACGAGATCGTGGACACCATGCTCAACGACGTCACGGTGAAGAACCGCCTGTGCGGCGTGGGCTACATCTCGTTCGAGGACGCGCTCGAGCTCTCCATGGTGGGGCCGTTCGCGAAGGGCTCCGGCGTGGAGCACGACATGCGCACGACGGGGTACGGCGCCTACGGCGACCTCGAGCACTTCGAGCCCATCATCTCCAACGAGTGCGACTGCTACGCGCGCTGCAAGGTGCGCTGCGCGGAGATCCCGCAGGCCATCGACATCATCAAGGAGCTCGTGGCCAAGATGCCGAGCGACGGCATCGGCGGGAAGCCCAAGGCGAAGGTCGTGCCCGAGGGGCAGAGCCACGTGCTCATCGAGCAGCCGCGCGGCGAGGCGTTCTACTACGTGCGCGGCAACGGCACGAAGTACCTCGACCGCTTCCGCCTGCGCACGCCGACCTCGCAGAACCTCGGCGGCTTGGTGAGGGCGCTGCAGGGTGTGGACCTCGCGGACGTGCCCATGATCATCCTCACCATCGACCCGTGCATCAGCTGCACGGAAAGGTAGGCGGGAATGGGAACCTTCAAACTGGGAAAGATGACGCTGCGCTCGCTCGTGCACAAGCCGGCGACGGTGTGCTACCCGTACGAGAAGCGCGATGTGGAGAAGCTCTTCCCGCAGATGCGCGGGCACGTGGTGAACGACATCGACACGTGCATCCTGTGCGGGATGTGCCAGCGGGTGTGCCCGGTGGGCGCCATCGCCGTGGACCGCAAGGCGGGCGACTGGACGATCGACCCCTACCGCTGCATCCAGTGCGCGAGCTGCACGCACGAGTGCCCGAAGAACTGCCTGAGCATGGGGCTGTGGCCCACCGAGCCCACGACGGAGCTCACGACCGTCACGCTGCACAAGGATATGCCGGCGAAGCCCGCGAAGGCGGCGGGCGCGGCGAAGGGCGCCGCTGCGGGCGCGGGTGCGGCTGCCGGTGCCGCGAAGCCGAAGCGCGAGCTCACGCCCGAGCAGCAGGCGCGCGTCGAGGCCGCGCGGAAGGCTGCCGCCGCGAAGAAGGCCGCGAAGGCCGCGGGCGAGGGGCAGGCCGCCGGGGACGCGGCCGGTTCCAGCGCGCAGTAGACCGGCGCCACGCATGCGGAGCGCGCGTTATTCGCGCATATGTGCATACAACTTGGAGCGGGGAGACGGCGACGTCTCCCCGTTGTCATGAAAAGCCGGGTTGCGCGGCCTTGACGGCACCGCACGACCGCGCCGTCACCCCCGCGTTAGCGGCTGGGCCTTAGTCGATGAGCTCGCGCGCGAGGGCGAGGTCGCTCTTGACCTCGGGGTACTCGTCGCCGCGGTGCTGGCGGGTCTCGTCGCCCTTGGCCAGCAGGAGCACCAGGCTCTCGCCGTCGTGCTCGTACGCATCGCGGATGGCTGCCTCGACCGCCTGCTCGCGGTCGCAGATGATGCGGTGCGCGACGCCCGCGGGCGTGTGCGCGGCGAGCTCGGCGCAGATGTCCTCGACGCGCTCGTGCGCGGGATCCTCCTCCGTGTAGATGAGCAGGTCGGCGTACTGGCCGGCCACGCGCGGCAGGGCCTCGCGCCGCTCGACGGCCTTGTCGCCGGGCGCGCCGAACACGGCGATGATGCGACGGTCGGGGTACTCGCTCCGCATGGACGAGAAGAGCGCCTGGTAGGAGAGCTCGTTGTGCGCGTAGTCGATGATGGCGATCACGCGGCGGTCACGCGAGGCGACGACCTCCATGCGCCCCGGGACGCGCAGGTGGGCGAGGCCGCGCGCGATGGCGTCATCGGGGGCGCCGAGCAGCTGCGCGCAGGCGATGGCCGCGAGTGCGTTCTCGACGTTGAAGAGGCCGGGGATGCCGAGCTCGATGGGCGCGACCGGCGCGGTGGCCTCACCCGGGGCGTCGCTGCGGACGAGCTCGAAGGCGCAGCCGGTGGGCGTCGGGGCGATCGCGCGCGCTTGGTACGTGGCAGGCACATCCGCGTGCGCGCTGAGTGTGATGACGCGCCGCGCCCGCTCGGCCGCGTCGAGGATGCGCTCGGCGTGCTCGCTGCCCAGGTTCACCACGGCGGTGTCGCACTGCTCGAAGATGCGCAGCTTGCTGGAGAAATAGTCCTCGAAATTAGGGTGCTCGATACCGGAGATGTGGTCGCGGCCGATGTTCAGGAACACGGCGATGTCGAGCGGTAGCCCCAGCACGCGGTCGTACTTGAGCCCCTGGCTCGAGACCTCCATAACCATGATGTCGCGGCCGGCGTCGACGGAGTTGCGCAGGTGGCGCCAGAGCTCGGGCGCCTCGGGCGTGGTGTTGTGGCTTTCGAAGTGTTCGACGCCGTCGTCCGTCTCGATGGATCCCAGGATGGAGGGGGTCATATCCGCCGCATCGAGGATGGATTTGAGCATGTAGGCGGTGGTGGACTTGCCCTTGGTGCCGGTGATGCCCACGATGCGGAGCTTGCGCTCGGGGTGCGCGTAGACCTCGGGCGCGACGAGCGCCATCGCGCGGCGCACGTCGGAGACGGCGAGGTGGGGCGTGCCGGGCACCGCGCCCGCGAGCTCGTCGAGCTTGCTCGCGTCGCAGAGGTAGGCGCCTGCCCCGCGCTCGACGGCGCTCGCGAGGAACGCCGGCTTGAACGCCGCGCCCTTGCACACGAAGAGGTTGCCCGGCTCGATCTCGCGCGAGTCGACGGTCATGCCGCGGACGGGCGCGTCGGGTTCGCTCGCCGTGGCGTCGAGGCCCGCGGCGGTGAGCACGCGGGCGAGCGCGCCCAGGGTGACGGGCGGCAGGGCGGGGGTGTCGGTGCGGTCGGTTTGGGTCATAGGTGACAAACGCCTCCTCGAGACGTGGAACGTGCGGTTTCGCTGGCACCCCATTATACCGGGCGCGTGTGGCAACGAGGTGGGGGCGGGCGCGGTGGACGGGGCACGGTGGACGTCGCGCCCGGCTGGCTGCGGGGTGGCAGACGGGTCGCGCGCTCGCAGGCTGCGGCACGGCCGCGAGGCGTTCATCCGCCCGCGCCCCTCGCACACTAATATGCCCTGATGCAACCCTTACTGAATGCTCGCCGTGTCACGCCCGTGTAAACGGTAGGATACATAGTGAGCAACTCGATCGGAGGTGCCTGAACTGGACGAGCTCATCAGGCTGAAGTTGCGTGGTGCGCGGAACGTGCGCGACCTCGGTGGCTACCCCTATACAACCGAAGATGGCGCGCGCGGTCGCACGGCATATGGCGCGTTCCTGCGCAGCGGGACGCTCGGCGGCCTGCGGCGCGCGGGCTTCGACGCCCTCAGGCAGTACGGCCTGCGCCGCGTCATCGATGTGCGCAGCTCGTTCGAGACGCGCATCTGGCCGGATCCCTTCTCCAAACCCGGCCACGCGTGGGCCGAATACATCCACATCCCCATGCTCGACCAGCTCAACTCGACGGGCATGCGCGGGCAGATCCCGGTGTGCATGTTCGACGTGTACCGCGAGCTGCTGGACGACGACGCGGCGAGCTTCCGGCGCGTGTTCGAGGCGCTCGACCTGGGCGAGGAGCCCGGCTGCGCGCTCTTCCACTGCCGCGCGGGCAAGGACCGCGCCGGCGTGATCTCCATGCTGTTGCTGGGGCTCGCGGGGGTGTCGGACGAGGACATCGTGCAGGATTACGAGGCGACGGGCACCGTCATGACGCCGAGCATGTGGCTGCAGCGCACGCTCGCGACGGTCGTCCTGCGCAAGCGGGTGCCGAAGAGCCTCTTCGCCGCGCATGCCGACGAGATCGAGCGCACCGTCGAGCACCTGCACGCGCGCTACGGCTCCGCCCGCGACTACCTGGAGGGCTACGCGGGCGTCCCCGCCGAGGTGCTCGACCGCATCACCGCCCGCCTGCGCGGCAACGCGACCCAAAAATGATAAATTCCAGCCTGTCTGGTTTTTATCATCCAGCCCCAGAGTGATAAATTCCAGCCTGTCTGGTTTTTATCATTTTCCTGACGGGTCGCCGCACGTCATGAAAAACGGGCGCCCGTCACGCGAGCGCCCGCCATGGGAATCCCTGCTACTTGACCCTGCTTCTGGCCCCTGCTACTTGATTTTCGTCGTGCCGGGAGCGAGGTTGGGGTTGGTCTCGTTCGCCGCGCCCTGGAGCGTCTTGGTGTAGACGCCGTCGCCGTGGTCGAAGAGTTTGAGGTACTGCATCTTCGCGAGGTCCTCGCGCGCCTTGGCAGCCGCCTTGAACGCGTCGCCGGCGTTCTTGTTCACCGCGGCGTCGGAGAGGTGCCACACGCCCGCGCGGTCCTGGTAGCCGATCATGTTGATGGCCGGCAGATTCGCGCGCAGGGCGAGCTGCGCCTTCTGGTAGTCGGACAGCGGCGCGCCGATGAGGTCCATGAGCTCGGCGCCCAGGTAGTTCGTGGAGATGTCGACCTCGTCGCTCTCCTGCGAGCGGCCGTCGATGTCGTAGTTCGCCCAGATCACGTACTGCGTGTGGTACAGGCGCTCGCTATGGGTGGCGTCGTCCTCGTCCTGGAACCACTCGTCGTTGAAGTCGGACGGGAAGAACGGCTGGTGGTCTCCGAAGAACACGACCACGACGGGGCGGTCGATCTGCTCGAGCTGGGCGAGGAAGTCCTCGAGCGCCTCGTCGGACTGCTCGATGAGCGCCAGGTACTCGTTGACCTCGGGGTCGTACGTGCCGTCGATGAGGTAGTCCGTGCGCATGTCGTAGGGGACGAGCCCCGTGTCGTAGCCCGAGTGGTTCTGCATGGTCACGTCGAAGATGAACTGCGGGTCCTCGTTGGTCTCGAGGAGCTCGATGATCTTGTCGTACGTCTCGGCGTCGGTCACCATGCCGCGCAGGGTGTCGGCGCCCTCGAAGTCCTCGATGGAGAGGAACTCGTCGAACCCGAAGTCGCGGTAGACGTTCTCGCGGTTCCAGTTCGTGGCGTGGTTGGGGTGCATGGCCGTGGTGTCGTAGCCCAGGTCGCTGAACTGCTGGGCGAGGTTCTCGGCGTGCGTGAGGTTGTAGATGGTGTACGGGTAGACGCCGTTGCCCAGGTAGGCCATGGAGTTGCCCGTGAGCATCTCGAACTCGGTGTTGCAGGTGCCGCCGCCGTAGGCCGAGACGTACAGGTCGCCGCGCTGCACCGCGTCGTCGATGCTGTTGAAGAACTCGGGGCCCTCGTAGTCGGCGTGGAGGTTCTGGTAGCACGAGAGGTCGGAGAACGTCTCGTTCATGACCACGATGACGGATGGCTGCTCGCTGTCGAACTGGGCCGACGCGGCCGCGCGCTCCTCGGTCGCGCCCGCGCCCTCGTCGTACTCGCTGGCGTAGGAGTCGATGAGGTCCTCGGCTCCGCTCTTGGAGTAGCCCTTCGGCTCGCGCGGCTGGATGGTCTGCGCGCTCGAGATGAACGAGGGGATGAAGCCCATGCGGTAGTAGCTCTCGAGCGGGCGCCAGGTGTAGACCTGGATGTGCAGGAAGTTGTAGTAGTCGATGAACATGGTGTGCCCGATGACGCCGCCCAGGCAGAGCACGCCCACGAGCAGGTTGATGAGCACCTGCTTGCGCGTGCGCTCGCCGCGGGCGGGGCGGAACAGCGCGGCGTAGGCGCTCGCGAGCATGGCGAGGGCGAGCGCGACGATGCCGTAGAGGCAGTACGAGGTGATGCTGAAGATGTAGCCGCCGCCCACGGCCGCCGCCGTGGCGATGGCGGTGAGGTCGCCGGGCTGGATGGGCTGCGACTTGAAGGTGATGACGAAGTACTCCGCGATGCCGATGGCGAAGAAGATGAACGAGACGACGGCCGCCGCGCCGCCGCGACGCTGGAACAGGTAGAACGCGCCGGCGACGAGGGCGGTGATGAGGAACACCTCGAGCAGCAGGCACAGCGGGTACATCCACAGCAGGTTGTGGTTGCTGGGGAGCTCGAGCGCGAGCGTGGTGAAGATGCCGGCGGCGACCATGGTGAGCGCGCACGCCGCCTGCGGGTGCGGCCAGCGGCCGCCGGGCTCGAAGGTGGCCAGGAAGCGGTCGCGCAGGCGCGGGCGGGCGAGCACGAGGTGCGTGCAGCCGATGAGCACCGCGTTCATGATGATGGGGGCGACGGGCTCGTCCTGCACGAGGCCGAGCGCGCCCCACACGCCGATGAACAGCTGGATGGCGAGGAAGGCGATCGCCCACGCGATGCCGCTCGCGCGGAAGGGCACGCGCGCGGGGGCGGGGGTGGGCGCAGGGGTCGCGGCTGCGTCTGAGGCCTCGGTCGCGCCAGCCTGAGTGGTTGCCGCCTCGCCTGCTTCGGCCGCCGCCTCGGCAGCTGCGCTAGCGGTCTGGGCGGTCGCGCGCCAGGTGCGGATCTCGCGCGCGGCGAGGATGACGTTCGCGATGGCGGCGACGAACGAGATGATGGCTACGAGCATGGGAGCCCCTTCACGTATGACGGAGGAAGCGCCGGATGCAAAGGCTTTACGAGCGCTTCACGGACTGCTGACATAAGCGACTGCCCATGATACTCCGCGATTGTCGAGATTCTATCGACACGCCCCCGTTTTGCTGGTAAATGCATCCGCCGCGCAGAAAATGCACGGCCTGTGCGAACGCCCCGTGCTCCCCGGGTACGTTTCGCCGGAAATCCCGGCCAAAACGTGCTGGGGTGCACGGGGCGTATGGGGTGCGCTCTGGGGCGGGCGCGGAGGCAAGGTCGGTGCGCGCCGCGACGCGCCCGCGACCCTCGCTCTCCTCCGCTACGGCCGCTCGTTCGGAGCGATGCGCGTGAGCTTGGAGACGCTCTTGAACTTGGTGAACAGCGGCACGTACTCCACGAACACGCTCGAGTTCTCCAGGCCGAACCACTGCGCGGGCGACCCGGCGAAGCTGCGGATGGCGTACTTCAGCGCGATCGCCGTGCGCTCGCGGCTGTCGATGTCGCTCTCGGGCGCGAGCGTCTTGCGCAGCATGCAGAACTGGAACGAGCCGATGGTGCTCGGCCGCTTGTACACGGAGTAATCGCGCTTCTGCGGCGGCAGCTCGCCCGACGCGGAGAGGTCCTGCACGATCTGGCGGAGGAACGCGTTGACGCGCTGGTTCACCTTGTAACCCAGGAAGATGTGCACGCGGAAGATGTAGTCCGTCCCGAAGTTCTCGACCGAATACGCGAACGTGTGCGGGTCGTCCATGACCTCGACGTTCACGAACCACCACGCGCGGGCGCGCTTGGGGTGCTTGTCCAGGATGGAGTAGAGGATGTCGCGGTCGAGGTAGTCGGTGTTCGTGCCGTTCGTGAGGTAGACGAGGTTGTCCGCCACGAGGTCGTAGGTGTTGTCGTCGCGCAGGCGGGCGAGCTGGTCGATGTAGTTGCGCACGGGCAGCAGCGTGGCCTGGCGGCGCTCGACGGCGGTGCCGGCGTACCAGCACAGCATGACGCTCATGATGAGCGCGGCGAGCAGGATGGTGAAGTAGCCGCCATGGAAGAACTTCGTGAGCGACGAGCCGAAGAAGAAGCCCTCGAGCATCACGAAGAACACCACGAACACGTACGGGAAGACCTTGAGCTTGCGCACGCTATGCAGGTAGATGAAGAGCAGCACCGTCGTGCAGAGCATGGTGATGGTGATGGCCAGGCCGTACGCCGCCTCCATGTGCGCGGAGCTCTGGAACAGCAGCACCACGACGATGCAGCCCACCCACATGACCTTGTTCACGAGCGGGATGTAGAGCTGGCCCTTCGTCTCGGAGGGGTAGAACACCTGGAGGTGCGGCATGAGGTCGAGGCGGCTCGCCTCGGAGACGAGCGAGAACGCGCCGGTGATGAGCGCCTGCGACGCGATGATGGCCGCGAGCGTGGAGAGCACCACGCCGAAGGGGCGCATCATGTCGGGGAGCATCTGGAAGAAGGGGTTGAGGTCCTCGATGCCCACAAGGGCGGAGTTGCCCTGGTTGGCGAGGAGCCACGCGCCCTGGCCGAGGTAGTTCAGGATGAGGCACACCTTCACGAACGGCCAGGTGGCGTAGATGTTGCCCTTGCCCACGTGGCCCATGTCGGAGTAGAGCGCCTCGGCGCCGGTTGTGGCGAGGAAGCAGCTGCCCAGGATCATGATGCCCGCGTGGTTGTGGGGCGAGAACAGGAAGCGGATGCCGTAGACGGGGTTGATGGCGAGCAGCACCTGCGGGGCGAAGAGCATCGAGACGAGGCCCACGCCGCCCAGGAACAGGAACCAGAACGTCATGACCGGGCCGAACGCGCGGCCGATCTTCGACGTGCCCGCGCGCTGCACCGCGAAGAGGATGCAGACGATGACGAGCGTGATGATGACGACGTTCGTCTGGTTGTCGCCGATGAGCGCGTGCATCTGCGGGATGGTGCGCAGGCCTTCGACCGCCGTGGTGATGGTGACGGCGGGGGTGAGCACGCCGTCGGCCAGCAGCGCCGATCCGCCGAGCATGGCGGGGATGATGAGCCAGCGGCCGAAGCGGCGCACGATGCTGTAGAGCGCGAAGATGCCGCCCTCGCCGCTGTTGTCGGCCTTGAGGGAGATGAGCACGTACTTCACCGTGGTGAGCAGCGTCACCGTCCAGATGACGAGCGAGAGCGAGCCGAGGACGAACTCCTGCGTGACGCTCCCGATGCCGCCGTTGCCGGCGAGGAGCGCCTTGGTGACGTACATCGGCGAGGTTCCGATGTCGCCGTACACCACGCCGATGGTGACGAGCATGGCGCCGAGGCTGATGGGGATGGTGTGCGCCTTGGGGTGCTCCGCCCCCTTGATGGTCTTCGGCGGGCGGATGGTCTTGCGCTCGTGCCGCACGCCGGCGGCCGTCTTCTTTGAGCGCTTGAGCGAGATGCTTCCGGTGGATCCGGGTGCCGCGACCCCATCGGTCTTCGATGGGTGATCCGGCTCAGCGTCCCTGGTCTGCTTGTCCATTGCGTTGAACTCCTTGCGAGCGGTTTTCGGCAGCGTATGCCGCTGTCCGGACATTATAGCGATATGCGTCCCCCGCTGCGAGATGGGTTGGTTGGGGACGTGTTCCTTTCAACCCATTTTTGTCCGGTGCACCAAACAGGGGGTTGAAAGGAACACGTCCCCAACCAACCCATCTTCTCTCCCGCGCCCCAAAATGGGTTGAAAGGAACACGTCCCCAAATGACCCATCAGCGGGTAGTTGAGGTGACGAGGTAGCAGTGGTGGATGCGCTTGTTGCGCTGGAAGTCCTCGGGGATGGACGCCTCGGTGATGTCCTCGAGGTGTACGCCCGCGCGTTCGAGCGCCTCGACATCCGGCTTGAAGCTGCGGAGGTTGCACGAGAAGATCGCCTCGCCGCCCGGCGCGAGCAGGCCCGCGAGGTCGCTCAGCAGCTCGACGTGGTCGCGCTGGACGTCCCAGGTGCGCTCGCCCATGCGCGCGGAGTTCGAGAACGTCGGCGGGTCGCAGAAGATGAGGTCCCACCGCTCGCCGCGGCGCAGCTGCTCGCGCACCCAGGCCAGGACGTCCGCGCGGACGAACCGGTGCGCGCGCCCGTCGAACCCGTTAAGGCGCATGTTCTCCTCGGCCCAGTCGAGGTAGGTGTTCGAAAGGTCCACGGTGCACGTCTGCGCCGCGCCGCCGTCCGCCGCGTAGCAGGTCGCGGTGCCCGTGTAGGCGAAGAGGTTGAGGAAGCTGCGCGCGCCCCGGGCGTGCTCGCGCACGAGCCCGCGCACGAGGCGATGGTCGAGGAAGATGCCCGTGTCGAGGCGCTCGCCGAACTCGACGGCGAACGTGAGGCCGCCCTCCTCGATGAGGACGGGCTCCGCGCCCGCGTGCCCGCGCGCGTTCGAGGACGCCTGGAGGCCGTACTGCGAGCCGCCGCGCGAGCGCTGGCGCGTCTTCACATGGACGTGCTCGGGCGGCACGTCGAGGACGCGCGGTGCGATGGCGAGCATGTCGAGCAGGCGGTTCTGCGCGCGCTCGGGGTCGACGGTGCGCGGCGCGGCGTATTCGGCCACGACGAGCCAGCGGCCGGGCGTGCGGTCGGCGCCCTCGTACAGGTCGATGGCGGCGGAATAATCCGGCAGGTCGGCGTCGTACACGCGGTAGCAGGTGACGCCCGCGCGCTTCGCCCAGCGGCGGCGCAGGCGGGCGACCTTGATGAGGCGGCGCGCGAACTGCTCGGATTCCGGGATGATGAGCGGGATGGGCTTGCCGTCGCCCACGTCGACCGTGGCGGCGGGGCGCGGCGCGGGGGCGGAGGGCTGCGCGGGGGCGGCCGCGCCTTCGTGGTTTGTGGCGTTCGCGGCGCCCGCGGCGTCGGTGAACACCGCGAGGGCGAGCGCGTCGGTACCGAGCTCCACGTGCAGGGTCTCGGTAGCGGCGCCGAGCACGCGGAGCGACCCCTCGCTGCGGGCGAGGCAGACGAGGGGTGCCTGTGCCCTGCGGTGGCCGTGCGCGGCGGCGCCCGTGAGCTCGCGTGCGAGGCGGATGGCGGCCGCCGCCGTGGCGGGCGCGACCGGCGTGGTGTCGCCGACGATGAAGAGGCCGCCCGCGCCGTGCCGCCCGCCGCGTCCGGCGCCTGCCCCGCGCCCCTTCGCGAGGGCGGCGTGCGCGGCGTCGCGCAGCGCCGTGGCGTCGGGTTCGGCGAAGGTCACGGCCGCATCCCAGCCACCGGATTCCACCAGGCGTTTCGCTGCCGCGCGGGCACGGTCGTCAAGGTCGGTGGCCACGATGCGCCCGGCGAGCTCCGCGCCGTCGCGCTCCTGGGAACGGGCTTCGGCGAGGAGCCCGCGCCAGAGCGCCGGGTCGTGACCCGCCCAGCCCTGGAAGCCCCAGCGGGTCCGCGCGACGCCGGGCGCGCGCCCCGCGAGCATGGCGGCTGCCTCGAGCAGCACGCCGCCCTCGCCGCAGGCGAAGTCGATGAGGCGGGGGAGGGGCTGCCGCCCGGGTCGCTCGGCATCTGCCGCGGCTGCAGTTTCCGGAACCGCGCCTTCGCCCGCGGCCTCGACTGCCGCGGCCTCCGACATCCGGCCAGCCCCCGCGGCCTCATCTGCGCCCGCAGCTTCGACCGCCGCTCCCGCGCCCTTCTCATCCGCCCGCGCTTCATCCCCCCGGCACGCCGCCTGCCAGCCGACCTCGGCCAGAAGGAGCGCCGCATAATCCGGCCGCAGGATGTCCACGCCGGACGGCGCGCAAGCTAGCACTCCGCGCGGGATGCGCTTGAACAGCGGCTCGCCCGAGAGGTCGAGCGCCAGGCTCGCGCGCCCGCCGCGGATGGTGAGCGAGAGGCGCGCGTCGGGGGCGTGCGTGTCCACGACGGGCCGCGCACCCGTGTCCGCGAGCATGCGGTCCGCGATGGCGTCCTTCACGCGCAGCGCGCTGAAGCGGGTGTTGCGCAGCGCGTCGTTCGTCCCCTGCGCGAAGATGGCCAGGCTCGCGCCGGCCTTCAGGATGCTCGGCCAGGGGAGCTCGTACGCGCCGTCGTACAGGTCGTTGGCCGAGGCGCAGGAGAAGCGCCCGATCACGAGGTAGACGCGGCTCGCGAGGCGCGACCACAGGCACACCCGGTACGCGTCGCGCGCCGACCCCTCGAAGGAGACGCGCCCCTTGAGCGGCCGCACGCGCGGCACGCCGAGCCCGCGCAGCTCGGTGGCGAGCGCGCGCTCGAATGACGCCGGGCAGCTTGCGTAGCATTCCATGATGCACCTTCCTGGTGGTCGATCGGGTGGCTCAATTGTACCTATCGCGCTGCGAAACGCGGTGGACTTGGGCATAATACTGCCTGTTGACGAGAGAGAAAGGCATCGCATATGACATCGCACGCGAGCGAGGCACCCCGCATCCTGTTCTTCGACGTGGACGGCACGCTCATCTACCACAAGCCGGGCGTGAGCGTCGAGGAGACCGTCGCGAACGCGCGCCCGTCGGATGGCGTCGCGCGCGCCTTCCACGAGCTGCGCGAACGCGGGCACCTGACGTTCATCTGCACGGGCCGTCCGCTCGCGCTCATGGCCGATTCGCTGCTCGCGCTCGAGCCCTCGGGCATCATCTCCTCCGCCGGCTCCTGCGTGTCGCTGGGCGACGAGATCCTGTTCGACGAGGCGGTCGACCCCGCGTTCACGGACCGCGTCGCCGCCTGCTCCGACGCGAGCGGCGTCCCCGTGCTTTTGGAGGCCACGGGCGGGGACGTGGCCTACGCCCCCGCGGAGTCAATCTACGGCGAGGGCGCGGCGGACCTCATCGTGCGCACGCGCGAGGAGCTGCGCGCCAAGACCGACATGCACTTCACGAAGTTCGTCATCTACGCGAGCGACCTCGAGGCGCTCAAGGCCGTCGACCCGGCGTTCTTCGACGAGCATTTCAGCTTCTTCGACCTGGGGCTGGGTATCGTGGAGTTCACGGCGAAGGGTGTCGATAAGGGCTACGGCGTGCGGCGGACGCTCGAGTGCCTGGGCCGCGGCCGGGAGGGTACGTTCGCGTTCGGCGATTCCGAGAACGACCTGCCCATGGCGGACGCGGTGGAGACATTCGTGGCGATGGGCAACGCCATGCCCGGGGTGAAGGCCCGCGCCGCCTACGTGACCGACCCCGTGCAGGACGACGGCGTGGTGACCGCGCTCGAGCACTTCGGCCTGCTGTAGGCCTGCCGCCGCGCGGGCGATGCTGCCCCTCCGCGGCGTGTCCACCTTGGCCGCTCCGCCGTGGTCGCTGCACCGCGTCGACCTTATCTCCCGGATTTGCATATTCTGGAAGATAAGAGCTTGTTCGGACGGGCTTATTGTCTGGATTTGCATATTTTGGGAGATGCTGCGGGGCAGTACTGCAGGGAGATACCGCGGGGCAATACCGCAACGCGACGATACGGCCGCGCATCGACGGCGGCGCATCGACTGCAGCACAGGCGCATCGATGGCGGCGCGGTATCTCCGCCTGCGCACCGCTCGCGGCGGAAAATCTTCCGTTTGCCGAATGGGTTTTCCACATCACCCCTGGTAGAGCCCGTACGCGCAGCTTGGTGCCCTGTCAGATTCGTGCCAGATTCCTGCAAGATTCGCGCCCACTAGGCTTCCTCAGACACCCCCGCTACGCTGGTATTTCAAGGGCGTGGCTACCGGTGGGGAGGGACGATGGGGCGCACGAGGCAAGAATGGCTCGGGGTACGTCAGCGGCTGGGTGCCGCATTCGCCGAGCGCCGCTGCTATGCTCCGCACAGCGACAAAGAGGCGCGCCTACTCCGTCGGCATGCGCTGGAAGACGAGGTCGTCGAGCCGTTTCCTCGGTTGTTCGCATCTGCTGCGTCTTGGGATGGGCTCCGGCAGAACGAACGCGAGCTGCACATCATCCGCGGGTATGCCCGTGCGCATCCCGATGCTGTCATCTGCTCGACGAGCGCAGCGCTGCTGCACGGTCTTCCGGTCAGCTTCAGCCAGCTCGGCACCATTCACCTGTATACAAGCGCCGATTCGCCCACGGCAAGCGCCGCCCGCATCGCGCGCCATGCGGCTTCGACACCGGACATTACCACCGTCGACGGCATCAAGGTCGCCCCGATGGTGCAGGCGGCGGTCGAAAGCATGTGCTCGTCACCTTTCATCGACGGTCTTGCGGTGGCAGACGGCTTGCTCCGAAGGCTCGGCATCGATCGCGGGCTCTTGGGCGAGATCGTGCAGAAGCTCGCCTCCCGGCGGAAGGGGGTCGGCACGGCGCGCAAGGTTGCTGCCTATGCGGATGCCCGCGCAGAGAGCGGCGGCGAATCCGTCGCGCGCGGCGTCATGATCTGCGAGGGCATTGTGCCCACCGACCTGCAGCGCGAGCTTTGCGACCCCGTCGATGAGCAGGGCACGTATTTCGCCGATTTCGTATTCGAGCTACGTAACGGGAAGGCGGTGATCGGCGAACTCGACGGCAAGGGGAAGTACGTCGATCCGACGCTTCTGGGCGAAAGGACGACGGTCGATGCCCTGCTGAGCGAGCGGAAGCGCGAATCGCACATCACGTTGCTCGGCATGCCCGTCGCACGCTTCACGTGGAGCGATGTGCGAACGCGCGGCCGCCTGCGGCAGATTCTCACGGCGGCGGGCGTGACGCCGGGCGCCCTTGTGCCGCGCGACTATCGCGCACGGCCGGACGAGCCGCCGCGCCCGTGGTGGACTACCCCCAGCGCGTGGTAATCTCAACGCGCGGTGGACGTTCTCCAGCGTTTGCTCCAGCGCGCTATGACGTATCTCCCGGAATATGCAAATCCGGACAGTAAGCAGAGAAAAACGCCCCCTACCTCCTGGAATATGCAAAACCAGGAGATAAGGGGGCGTGTGGGCGCGGCCACGGGGCGCGCGGGCGGGGGCGCGACCCTGGGGCGTGGGGCGCGTGAGGCGGTGCAGCCCCGCGCGGCCCCGCAGCTCGCGGCGCGCCCCGCCCCGCCCTGCCGAGCAGCCTACCCCAGCTCAGCCTACTCCAGCTCGAAGGCGCCGGTGTAGAGCTGGTAGTACACGCCGTGCTTCGCGATGAGCTCGTCGTGGCTGCCGCGCTCGATGATGCGGCCGTGGTCGAGCACGATGATCGCATCGGAGTTGCGCACGGTGGAGAGGCGGTGCGCGATGACGAACGTGGTGCGCCCGCCCATGAGCGCGTCCATGCCCTTCTGCACGATAGCCTCGGTGCGCGTGTCGATGCTCGAGGTGGCCTCGTCCAGGATCATGACCGGCGGGTCGGCCACGGCGGCGCGGCTGATCGAGAGCAGCTGGCGCTGGCCCTGCGACAGGTTCGAGCCGTTATCCGTGAGCATGGTGTTATAGCCCTCGGGCAGGCGCTCGATGAAGCCGTGCGCGCCGGCAAGCTTCGCGGCGGCGATGCACTCCTCGTCCGTGGCGTCGAGCCGGCCGTAGCGGATGTTGTCCATCACGGTGCCGGTGAACAGGTTCACGTCCTGGAGCACCATGCCGAGCGACCGGCGCAGGTCGTCCTTGCGGATCTTGTTGATGTTGATGCCGTCGTAGCGGATCTTGCCGTCGGCGATGTCGTAGAAGCGGTTGATGAGGTTCGTGATCGTGGTCTTGCCCGCGCCGGTGGCGCCCACGAACGCGATCTTCTGGCCGGGCTTCGCCCAGACCGAGATGTCGTGCAGCACCGTGTGGCCCGGCTTGTAGCCGAAGTCCACGTCGTTCAGGCGCACGTCGCCGCGCAGCGGCACGAGCTCCACGCGGCCGTCGTGATGCGGGTGCTTCCACGCCCAGCGGCCGCTCTTGGTGTCGGTCGTCTCCACGAGCTCGCCGTTCACCATCTTGGTGTTCACGAGCGTCACGTAGCCCTCGTCGTGCTCGGGCTCCTCGTCCATAAGCTCGAAGAGGCGCTCGGCGCCGGCGAGGCCCATGACCACGGAGTTGATCTGCTGCGAGATCTGGCCGATCTGCCCGGCGAACTGCTTGGTCATGTTCAGGAACGGCACGGTGACCGCGATAGAGAAGGGCAGCCCCGAGATGGACAGGTTGGGCACGTGCATCTCGATGAACACGCCGCCGACCAGCGCCACGACCACGTAGATGAGGTTGCCGAGGTTCATGAGGATGGGGCCGAGCGTGTTGGTGTACATGTTGGCGGCGCGGCTCGCGCGGAAGAGCTCCTCGTTGCGCACGTCGAAGTCCTCCTGCGCGGCCTGCTCGTGGCAGAACACCTTCACCACGCGCTGGCCGTTCATGATCTCCTCGACGTGGCCCTCGACGATGCCGATCTCCTTCTGCTGCGCCACGAAGTTGCGCGCCGAGCGCGAGCCCAGCACCTTGGTCATGTAGGCCATGAAGAGCACGCCCGCGACGATGATGATCGCCATCCAGACGCTGTAGTAGATCATGACGCAGAACACCGACACGAGCGTGACCATCGTGAGGGTGATGTTGGGCAGCGACTGGCCGATCATCTGGCGCAGGGCGTCGATGTCGTTGGTGTAGTGGCTCATGATGTCGCCGCGCTGGTGCGTGTCGAAGTAGCTGATCGGCAGGTCCTGCATGTGGTCGAAGAGGCGCTCACGGAACTTCTCGAGCGAACCCTGGGTGATGATGGCCATGGTGCGCGTGTAGGTGAAGTTGAGGATGAGCGAGACCACGTAGATCCCGATGAGCGTGATGACGAGCGACCCGATGCGCCCGGCCACGGACTGCCAGTCGCCGGACTGCCAGGTGGCGGTCACGATCTCGAGCGCGCGCTGCATGAAGGTGGCCGGCAGCGACGACAGGATGGCCGAGACCACGATGCAGCAGATAACGAGCGGCAGCGCCTTGGGATAGAACGAGAAGAGCGTCTTGATGAGGCGCGCGAGCGTCTTGCCGCGCACGCCGGTCTTCTTGGGCGCCAGCTTCTTGCGGCCGGCGACGTTCTGGCGCGTGTCCTCGGGCTCGGGCGGCTCGGGCGTGTTGACGCCGAGCGTGTTCTTGAAGGCCGTTTCGGCCGCGTTGCTACTGCTCATCGGCGGCACCTCCCTCCGGGTTGGCGTTCTCTTCCAAGGCGATCACCGTGCCCGCCACGTCCGGGGTTGCCGGAGCCTCGGGCAGCTGCTCGGTGACGGCGCCCTCGGCCGCCTCCTCGCCCTCAACGACGGAGTCGTCGCCGAGGTCCTCCTCGGCGCCGGTGCGGTTCTGCTGCTCGTAGGTGTCGCGGTAGATGTCGCAGGTCTGCATGAGCTCGTCGTGCGTGCCCAGGCCGGCGATGTGGCCGTTGTCGAGCACGAGGATGCGGTCGGCGTGCTCCACGGAGCTCGTGCGCTGCGCGATGATGATCTTGGTGGTCTCGGGCAGGTACTGCGCCAGGCCCTCGCGGATGAGCGCGTCGGTCTTGGTGTCCACGGCCGAGGTCGAGTCGTCCAGGATGAGGACCTTCGGGTGCTTCAGCAGTGCGCGCGCGATGCACAGGCGCTGCTTCTGGCCACCGGAGACGTTCGTGCCGCCCTGCTCGATGTAGGTGTCGTACTTCTTGGGGAAGGTCTGGATGAACTCGTCGGCCTGGGCGAGCTTGCACACCTCGACGAGCTCGTCGTAGGTGGCGTCCGGGTCGCCCCAGCGCAGGTTCTCCTTGATGGTGCCGCTGAACAGCACGTTCTTCTGCAGCACCACGGCCACGTTGTTGCGCAGGTAGTCGAGGTCGTAGTCGCGCACGTCCACGCCGCCCACCTTGACGGAGCCCTCGGTCACGTCGTACAGGCGGCTGATGAGGTTCACGAGCGAGGTCTTGGCCGAACCGGTGCCGCCCATGACGCCGAGGGTCTCGCCGCTCTTGATGTGCAGGTCGATGTCGGCGAGCGCGCGGTGCTCGGCCTTCTCGGAGTACTTGAACGTCACGTGGTCGAAGTCGATGGAGCCGTCGACCATCTCGGTCACGGGGTGCGCGGGGTTCTCGATGGTGGGTTCGGTCTCGATGACCTCCACGATGCGCTCGGCGCTCTCCTGCGCCATGACGATCATGGCAAAGACCATCGACACCATCATGAGCGCCATGAGGATCATGAAGCCGTAGGTGGTGAGGGCGCTGAACTGGCCCACGTTGAGCAGCGTGCCCTTGCTGGAGATGATGAGGTAGCTGCCGAACTGGATGACCACGACGAACACCGTGTACACGGCGAAGTTCATCATGGGCGTGTTGAGCGCGAGGATCTTCTCGGCGCGCGTGAAGTCGCGGCACACGTCCTGCGCGGCGACGCCGAACTTCTGCTTCTCGTAGTCCTGGCGCACGTAGCTCTTCACGTCGCGCATGCCGGTGACGTTCTCCTCGATGGACTCGTTGAGCGCGTCGTACTTATGGAACACTGAGCGGAAGATGGGGTGCACGGTGCGCACGACCTTGTAGAGGCCGAAGCCCAGGATGGGGACGATCACCACGAAGACGAAGGCCATGGGGCCGGCCATGATGAAGGCCATGACGATGCCGGCGATGAGCAGCAGCGGGCAGCGCACGGCGGTGCGGATGATCATCATGTACGCGAGCTGCACGTTGGTGATGTCGGTGGTGAGGCGCGTCACGAGCGACGAGGCCGAGAACTGGTCGATGTTGGCGAAGCTGAAGCGCTGCACGGCGGCGAACACGTCGTGGCGCAGGTTCTTCGCGAAGCCGCAGCTGGCCTGCGAGCACGTGATGCCGGCGCCGATGCCGAACGCCAGCGAGGCGAGCGCCATGCCCACGAGCACGCCCGCGTAGGGGAGCATCTCGCCGAGCGTCGCGCCGGCCTGGATGACGTTGATGAGCTGCGCGGTGACGAAGGGGATCGCCACCTCCATGACGACCTCGCCCGTCACGATGATGGGCGTGGCGATGGCTGCGCGCCGGTACTCGCGGATGCTTGCCATGAGGGTTTTGATCATGCAAGTTCCTCCCAACGGTTACGGATCTTTCCGAGCAAGACGACGAGCTCGTCCTGCTCCTCTACGGTGAGGTTCGAAAATGCCTGGTCGCGGAACGCCTTGCGCGCCTCGATGGCGCGGAGCGCCTCCTGCTCGCCCGCCTCGGTGAGGTGGATGGAAAGCGCGCGGCGGTCGCGCGGGTCGCGGGTGCGCTCGATGAGCCCTGCCGTCTCGATCTTGGCGAGGATCTCTGAGAGCGATCCGGGCTTGAGCTCGAAACGGCTCCCGAGCTCAAGCTGCGACATGCTGCCGCCCGCGCGGTGGAGCATGCAGAGGATGGGCTCGCGCCCGGAGCGGCCGCCTTCGTGGAAGTGCAGGTAGTGGCCGCAGAAACCCAGGCCGCGGAGGATGAGCTCCTCGCGGGTGGGCGTGGGCTGCACGTTCGGGGCGGGCGTCTGGGCGGGCTTGGCGGCCGCGGGCTGCTGAGCTGCGGGTTCGTCCGCCGCCGCGTCCTCTTCCGCGCGCTGCGCCTGCGCATGCGACTGGTCGTCCGATGTGGTTTCGACCATGTGGTTCAACGCCTCCTTCAGATTTCGTAGGTACCTAAGTAATTTTTTAGCGCCTGAATAGGCTACTACCGGTATATGAGATGTCAAGGTACCAAAGTAATTTTTCTTATTTCGTTATATTTCCGGGGGAGCGCAGGCGGAGGGGGAGGGGACGCGCCGGGGTGATAAAAAGGTGTCAGTCACTTTTTTATCACGAGGCAGCCGTTGCGCCCCCCCGGTGCCCAGCTCGCTCTTCCCTGATGATAAAAAGGTGACTGACACCTTTTTATCACACGCGCTTCCCCCTATTAATAAATGTGCGCGCCACCTCCGCGCCCCGCCCCGTTTGCTACGATGGGCAGGTGAAACGAGGGGCGCGGCGGCGCCCGGTCAGGAGGGTTGCCATGGTCAACGAGGCGATGTACGCGCGCGGTGCGGAAAGCTCGGTCATCCGCGAGATCTTCAGCTATGCGAACGAGCGCAAGGCGCAGGTGGGTGCGGAGCACGTGTTCGACTTCAGCCTGGGCAACCCCAGCGTGCCCGCCCCGGACGCCGTGCGCGCGAGCATCGAGCGCTCGCTCACCCTGCCGCCCGAGGTGCTGCACGGCTACACCCCCGCGCCCGGCATGCCCGAGGCGCGCCAGGCGGTGGCGGACTCGCTCAACCGGCGTTTCGGCACGTCGTACGGCATGGCCGACATCTTCATGACGGTGGGCGCGGCGGCGTCCGTCTCGTGCGCGCTCCACGCGGTGGCCTGCCCGGGCGAGGAGGTCATCGTCATCGCGCCGTACTTCCCCGAG
Source organism: [Collinsella] massiliensis (assembly GCF_002161605.1). NCBI lineage: Bacteria > Bacillati > Actinomycetota > Coriobacteriia > Coriobacteriales > Coriobacteriaceae > Enorma > [Collinsella] massiliensis. Next base: position 117,605 of record NZ_NFIE01000002.1, read on the forward strand.
TACCGCGTGTGGATCGAGACGGCCGGCGCGACCTGCGTGGAGGTGCCGGCGGACCCGCAGACCTTCCAGATCGACGTCGAGGCGGTGGCGGCAGCCATCACGCCGCGCACGGCCGCGGTCATCATCGACTCGCCGAACAACCCCACGGGCGTGGTCTACACGCGCGAGAACCTCGAGGCGCTCGCGCGCGTGCTCGACGAGGCGAACGCCGGGCGCGCCGCCGCGCGGGAGAACCAGCAGCCCATCGCGCTCATCTCCGACGAACCGTACCGCGAGATCACCTACGGTGCCGAGGTGCCCTGGGTCCCCTCCATCTATGAGTACACGGCGGTGTGCTACTCATATAGCAAATCGCTCTCGCTGCCGGGCGAGCGCATCGGCTGGGTGCTCGTGCCGCAGGCGAGCGCGTGGGGCCGTCGCGTGATGTGCGCCGTCGCGGGTGCGGCGCGGTGCCTGGGCTTCGTGTGCGCGCCTGCGCTCTTCCAGCGCGTGGTCATCGATTGCGTGGACGTGCCGTCCGACGTGGAAGCGTATGCGCGCAACCGCGACGTGCTGTGCGGCGCGCTCAAGCGCTTCGGGTACTCCTATGTGGAGCCCGACGGTGCCTTCTACCTGTGGGTTCGCTCGCCCGACCCCGATGCGGAGGCGTTCTGCGAGCGCGCCCGTGCCTTCGAGCTGCTGCCCGTGCCGTCCAACAGCTTCGGTGCCGAGGGCTGGCTCCGCGTGGGGTACTGCGTGGCGGCCGAGGTCATCGAGGGTTCGCTGCCCGCGTGGGAGCAGCTGGCGCGGGAGTACGGGCTCCAGGCAGAGTAAATTAGGGCGTTTCGGGCGCGGGCGGGGGCGTTGCGACGCGTGCTCGCACCCGAGCTGTGCTTTGTGGCGCGTGCGAGGCGTCCATTTCGCACCCGAATCGGGCTTTGCAGCGGCCACACGGCGCCCGTTCCGCACCCGCGGATCCCAAAGTGCGCGAAACGAACGTTTTATGAGGGGGTAGCCGAGTAGCCGGCACAAGGGCAACTCGGCTACCTGTGCTTTTATTGGTGCGCGACCCCTTGCTACTTGAGGGGGGGTGCCTATAAAACGCTCGTTTCGCGCAATCTGGGTTCACGTGGCCGCGCGGGAGCCCGGAAAACCCGCCCCGCGCGCGGCGATGCGCTCGAAATTCGGGGCTCCTGCCCGTTTCGCGCCCCGCCCAGCCGCCCGCCTGGCACCCCGCTCCCGCCCGCGGCGCCCTCCGGCTCGTGCGACTTCCGCGAAGCCCGGCATTTTGCCCCGTTGCGTCAAAGAACCACGGCATAATGGCATAAACATGGACGCCGCCGGCACAATCGGGCGGCATCGCGCTCGTCCGCGGCGCCACCGTGCGCGGCGGGCGGAAAGGCTGGGCATCATGACGCTCGACATCAGAACCGACATCCACACACACACCCTGTTCTCGCGCCACGCATACTCGACCCTCGCGGAAAACGTCGCGGCCGCCCGCGCCGCCGGGCTCGAGCTCCTGGGTTCGTCCGACCACTTCAGCTGCATGCTCTACCCCGAGCAGCACCTGCGCAACTTCCAGTTCTTCACGAACCAGGTCATCTGGCCGCGCACCTGGGACGGCGTCACGCTGCTGCGCGCGGCCGAGGTCGACATCGCCACGCTCGAGGGCGGGTTCTTCGGCCAGGACATCATCTCGACGGACAACATCACGACCGACCGCTGCACGCGCGGCGAGAGCCTCTTCCACCGCGTCACCAAGGGGCTCGATTACCTCGTCGCGAGCGTGCACGACCGCAGCTTCGCCCAGAGCGCCTCCATCGCGCAGACGACCGAGATGTACCTGCGCGTGCTCGCCAAGCCGCGCGTGTTCGTGCTCGGCCACACCGGCCGCGCGGGCGTGCCGTTCGACCTGGACGAGGTGCTCACGGCCGCCAAGGAGCGCGGCAAGCTCATCGAGATCAACGAGCACAGCCTCGAGGGCGACCGCACGGGCGGGACGGTGGACACGTGCCGCCGCATCGCGGAGCGTTGCGCCGAGCTGGGCGTGGGCATCTCGGTGTCGAGCGACGCGCACATGGCGTACCAGATCGGCCAGTTCCCCACCACGAAGCGCATGCTCGAGGAGATTCACTTCCCGCAGGAGCTCATCATGAACCGCGACCGCGCCACGATGCTCGGGGCGCTCGCGAACGCGGGCGTCTGCGACCTGCGCTACCTCGCAGACGAGGCGTCCGCGCAGGCGGCGGGCGAAGCGGGCGAGCAGGCCGGGGGCGACCGTGCGTGACGCGCGCGGCATGACCTCGGTGCTGCGTGCGGCGCTCGTCCGCGTGCCGCTCGCGGTGGGCATCGTGCTCGCGACGCTGCTTTTGGTGGCGGCGTTCTCGCTGCTCTATCGCTACGAGCAGGCGCGCCGCGGCCTGGGCGGCGTCGATTCCGGCGCGCGTCCGCAGGCGGCGTACGCCGAGACCGCGGTGGCCGCGGGGTGCTACGAGATCGAGGCGGCGCTCACGTTCTTCGAGACGGGCGCGCGCGAGGCGGTGGCGCCGCTCGTCTGGGACGACGCCTGGGCGGTCGCCGACCCCTACATATATAACCATGAGCTCGCGCGCACGGCCTCCGTGCTCTCGTCGCTCGCATACGCGGAGTCGGGCCACTACCAGTCGGGCGCGGACGGCCCCGCGTATATGGAGGAGGCGCTGCACGGCCTGGGCTTCACCGAGGTCAGCACCGAGTCGTACCGCTACCGCAGCGAGATCGTCGATCAGGTGCTCAACGTGTTCACGAGCGAGGAGGACTCGGTCGCCTATGCCATGGCGCGCAAGCGCGTGGCGGTGGGGGACGAGGCCCGGTCGGTGATCGTGGTCGCGGTGCGCGGCAGCTACGGGGCGGAATGGGTGAGCAACCTGTACCTGCACGACGAGCGGTCGGTGGCCGAAGGGCTCGAGGGGTACCACCGCGGCTACTCGGACGCCGCGGACGAGATCTATGCGGCGCTCGAGCCGTGGGTGCGCGAGAGCCATGCGCGCGGCGACGACGTGACCGTCGTGCTCACGGGGCACAGCCGCGGCGGTGCCATAGCGAACATCGTCGCGGCGATGGCAGATGACGAGCTCGCGGGGTGCGGAGTCTCGGGTGAGGGCGAGGCGGCCGAGGATGACGCCGCTCGCGACGCCGCGGACGCGCCCGACGCCCCGATGGGCCTCGCGTCCGGCGACGCCGTGTGCGCCTACACCTTCGCCTCGCCCGGCTGCACGACGAGCGCCTCGGCCTCGGATGCGCGCTACAACAACATCTTCAACATCGTGAACCCCGCGGACATGATGACCTACCTGCCGCTTTCCGCTTGGGGCTACGATCGCTACGGCGTGGACATCGAGCTTCCCGGCCTGGACGACGAGTCCTTCGCCGAGCGGTTCGAGGCATTTTGCTCCAGCTACGAGCAGCTGGTCGGCGCGGACGCGGCGGGCGAGGGGAGCCCGTACGACCCCGAGAACGAGCGGGCGGTGCGCTCGGTCATCGACGACGTGAGCGCCAAGGTCGCGTCGGTTTCCGAGCTCACGACGCCGGGCGGGATGGCCTCCGTGGTGCAGGCGCTCGTCGCGCACATCGACCCGTTCCAGATCCTGCACGGCCACTACCAGAGCGTGTACGTAGCCTGGATGCTTTCGCTTGACGAGGATGTGCTCATGTAAATTTACCCCAGGGGTATTTTTACATCCTCCTCAAGGAGAGCTTCGACACGCGATGTGCTGATGGATGTAAAAATACCCCTGGGGTAAATTTACATGCCCCTCGCGGCAACGCTGTGGACGAGGGCAACGCATCTGCCCTGCTTGTATTTCCTCATGCGAGGCGCCGCCGAAACATAAGTATGTAGTTTTTATGAATCTGTCGCGACGGATGTAACCCCGCATTGAGGGGGCACCCCCTCGTGCGGCCGTTCGCCCGCGCGGCATTGGCAAAGGTGACGCCGAAAAATCCGGCATGAATCACAAATCCGCCGACGGGGGGTTGCGCTCATCCTGGGCGGCTAGAGCACAAAAACATACCCCCCGCCAATAGTTCTGAGCTGGGCATTTTTGCTATCTGCACTGCCCGATAATGCAGCGTGAATGATTGTTGGCCGCCCGTCGGCCGCGGCGTTTCGACCCCACGGGGGCCGGGCGCCGTTGACGAGTTCGAGACAACGCAGCTTAAACGCAGGAGTTGAGGAGTCGCCATGATGAGACAAACCAGGAACGCGCGTCCCGCGCATGCGTCCGGAAAAACGCCACGGGGGGGGGTCACTCGCAAGCTGAGGGGCTTTATCGCCGCGGCGTTCGTAGCGGTCGCCGTTCTCGTGGCGGTGCCGGTACTCGCACAGGCCGCTTTGGCCGACTACACTGTGCCAGGCGTGACGCCCAACGGCACGACGATCAACCTGTTCGACTACTGGTTGACCACGCAGAATGGTGCGGACAACTCGGATCCGTATGGCGCAAACAATGCTGGCATCAACGATGGCCATAGCCTGAAGTTCCGCCAGTCCGGTGGTAACGTGTCCGACGGGGGAACGGGAAGGATCAACGGCTACACCGGTGGTTCACAACCCAACCAGGGCCTTGTGAACAACACGCTCACCGACGGATACCCGACCCTCTCGGGCGCGAAGGGCGGTACAAGGAATCAGTCCCTCGCGTACCTCTTCAACGGCGAGCCGGTTGACGGCAAGGCGGCGTACCCCAACGTGAGCGGCCTGCTCCAGGTCGATTCCGACGGCTATTACTACTACAACTGCAAGGATAACTTCGCATCGTTCGATGCGGCGACCAACAGCTTCACGCTGTACGATAAACCCGCGGTCGAGGAAGGCCAGTTCTTCCCGTTCAACACGGCGGAGCAGGTGTTCAACGAGGGGCGCAACGGACTGCAAAACAAAATCACTGATGCTGACAATTCGGTGCTCAACCATTACTTCGGTATGACGATGTCCACCCGCTTCATCCAGTCGGAGGGCGGCCTGATCGACGGCAATGAGAACAAGCCGGTCACCTACAACTTCTCCGGCGATGATGATGTGTGGGTCTATATCGACGGCGTGCTCGTGGGCGACCTCGGCGGCATCCACGGTGCTACGTCGCTCGAGATTAACTTCGCCACGGGCGATGTGTACGTGTACGGCGACGGGAACGGCAACAACGAGTACGATAACGCTCGGACTGACACGCTGTATCAGCACACGACGATTCGCGCGTGCTTTGAGGATGCGTACAACACGCAGAGCCCCACCGGCTTCAATGACAACACCTTCTCCGACGGCTCCTACCACACGCTGAACTTCTTCTACCTCGAGCGCGGCAACTCCGCCTCCAACATGTCGCTCAAGTACAACCTTGAGACCATCCCCGAGTCGGGCGTCAAGAAGATCTCGCAGGACAACGATCCTCTCGGAAACGTGCAGTTCGTTCTCACGCCGACCGACGAGAGCTATCAGCCCCTTGCCAACGCGCAGACTATCAACGCGACGACCGACTGGGCGACGGGCGAGCTCGTCTTCTCCTACACGGATGAGGCTTCCGGCCAGGATCGTCCCTACACGCTGGAACAGCTCGGCAACATCAGTCGCTGGTGGATCCTGCAGGAGGACGCGGACAGCGTCCCGGCGGGATACCGCAACGCCGGTACGGTCGAGATGCGTTTCTCGAATGCGCAGCAGAACGATGCGTCCAAGGGCGCGGGCATGCTGCTTGCCAGCAACCAGTGGGCGACGGGCGCGTACTCCCAGGCGCGGGTGACCGTCACCGCGCCGGATACGCTTGCCGTCGACGGTGGTGGAACCCATGATGTCGACAAAGGAACCGTCTTCGCCGTGGTGATGCAGAAGGGCGCGGATGGCGAGTGGTACCCGGTCTCGGGCGATGCGTTCACAGGCTGGAACGTTGCCACGACTAACGACAAGGCTGCAATCATCGCAGCCGCCAAGGCGAACCAGAACGCGTTTACCGTGGGATCCGGCGGCGCGTATCAGGTCGAGATCGACAACCTGCCGGGCGACATCACGACGTACGAGTACGTCATCAATACGTTCGGCGCAAACGACAACAACGACCCCGCCAAGTACTCAGTGAAGTATTACTGGACGAACGCGGATTCGCTGGATGCGCTTACCGACGCGAGCACGGTTGACGAACTCGATCCGAGCGGCAATGGAACTACGGGCACGAGCTTCGACCGCGTCTTCTCGGTGATGCTGAACATCCCCAACATCAAGAACGAGCTCTCGCTGGTCAAGACCGACGCCGAGACGAAGAATCCGATTGAGGGCGTGCAGTTCGCGCTCTACGCCGATGAGAACCAGGACGGCCAGGCGGACGACGGTACCGCGCTCAGCACCATGACCACCGACGAGAACGGCACGCTGCAGGTCTACTCCAGCACGGATGAGCAGATTCTCGCCAAGGGCAGCTATGTGCTCGAGGAGACCGCGCCCGACGGCTACGTTGACGAGACCGAGCCTATCCAGATCGTCGTGGACGACGAGGGCGTGCACGTCAACGCTGGCACCGATACGGACAACGTGACCGTGGAGACGGGCATCGGGCGCCTCGTGTACAGCATGAAGGGCTTTGCCGCGGGCGATAAGGTCGACGCGACGCTGCACGATGTCCAGGCGCAGCCCCAGTCCACCGCGAGCTACTCCGCGGACGCCGATTGGCAGAACGTCGCCGATACGGATCCCATCCACTACCACTACAACGACGAGGGCGATAACGAGCTCATCTACGTTGGTACGACGGAGGGCGTCGACAGCTACACCGCTCAGGCCGGTTGGTCGCGCCTGGATGTGACGCAGTGCCTTGAGCACGACGGCGCCGCAGACACGGACAAGCAGGATCTGGGCGACACCAACCTCAATGCGCTCTTCACCGGTAACGTGACCATCCACGTGACAAACAGGACCATCCCCGAGGACGCCACCCTCGACGGTGCCGAGAACCTCGTGGTGACCAAGAACCTCGTGGGCCGCGAGTGGCAGGACGGCGACTCGTTCAGCTTCACGCTGGCGGCCGATCCGGATGACGATACCACGGTGAAGGCCGTCGAGGACGGCACCGTGGTGCTGCCCGACAACGCCGACGACGGCACCGTCGTGGTGAGCAACGAAACGCAGGGCGACCCCAAGACCGCCGCCTTCGGTGACATCATCTTCAAGAGCGAGGGCACCTACAAGTTCATCATCACCGAGAACGACAGCGACGTGGCCGGCGTGTCCAAGGACGCGTCCACGAAGCACGTGACCGTCTTGGTGACCGACGAGAACGGCACGCTCGAGGCGAACGTGGTGGCCGAGGGCACCGACGAGCTCATCTTCACCAACACGGCCGACCTGACCGTCTCCGCCGCCGACGCGCTGCAGATCACCAAGAACCTGCATGCGAGCGCCGAGACCGCCGGCCTGGTGAACGCCGAAGCGGGCGCCTACCAGTTCACCATCAAGGCCGTCGCCACCGAGGGCGACAACCAGCCCACCGCCGCCGACGCGGCCGCCAAGCTGGGCCTGACGGACGACGAGACCGAGCTCACGGCCGACAGCGCCGCGCTCACGCAGGGCACGGGCGACAACGCGTACGTGTGGTCGGGCAGCTCCAACCCGCTCACGAACGACCTCACCTTCACGGCGGCCGATCGCGGCAAGACCTTCACCTACGAGGTCTCCGAGGTCGTGCCCAACCCCGCTGCGGACGGCTACGTGTACGACACCGCCACGCACACCGTCACGTACACGGTGAGCGCTGACACCGCGGCCGCGCTCTCGGTCGAGGTGCGCATCGACGGCGGCGACCCGGTCGCCACGGACGCCACGCCTACGGTTACCTTCGACAACGCCATCAAGGTCGCCACGATCGGCGGCGACGGCGCGGACACCGCGCTCAAGGTCCAGAAGACCGTGAACGTGGACACCGATAAGGACTTCGCGTTCGACCTCACGCTGGCGAGCGCCAAGGATGGCGAGGGTAACAACATCGACGGCGCCGTGTTCGAGACCGGCGACGATGGCGCGCTGACCGCCTTCGACGGCATGACCGCCACGATCGACGGCGCCTTCAATGCCGACAACAAGCTCACGCAGACCGCGAGCTTCGACAAGATCACCTTCACCAAGCCGGGCACCTACACCTTCAACGTGGAGGAGTCGACGACCGGCACCGGTGACGGTTGGATCTATGACACCGATACGAAGACCATCGAGGTCAAGGTCGACAACGACATGAACGTGACGGTCAACCCCGCGAACGCCACGGTTTCCTTCACGAACACCTACGGCGCCAGCGGCGACCTGCCGCTCGACGGCTCGGGCGCCATCAAGCTCACCAAGGAGCTCACCGGCCGCGACTGGGTGGACGGCGACACCTTCACGTTCACGCTCTCGGGCAAGAACGTGACCCCGGGCGCCGACGAGACGGCGGGCTTCGAGCTGCCCGCGACCACCGAGGTGACGGTTAGCTACGCTGACGCGGTCAAGGCCGCGGGCGAGGGCAACGCCACCGAGGGCGTCGCGGTGCCGTTCAGCTTCGGCGCTATCAAGTTCACCCAGACGGGCACCTATGAGTTCACGGTGACCGAGGGCGACATTAACGAGGAGCACGTGTCCAACATGAGCGGCACCTCGGTGACCTACCGCGTCGTGGTGGAAGACAACACGCAGGACGGCAAGCTCGAGGTGGGCGCGCCCGTGGTGACTACCCAGACCGGTTCCAGCGCGTTCGTGAACGTCTACAACCCGGACGCCGCGCTCGCCGGTCTGACGGCGACCAAGACCGTCAACGGCCTGTCGCAGGGTATCTCGCCCGACCTCTTCACCTTCCAGATCAAGGCGGTCTCCGCCCCTGACGGCGTGACGGCGCCCATGCCGAGCAACGCGCAGGCCGCGGGCGACGGCACCTACACCGTCACCAACGACGTGGACGGCGCCATCAACTTCGGTACCTTCCGCTTCGCCGAGCCGGGCACCTACACCTACACCGTGAGCGAGGTCGCGGGCAACCAGACCGGCGTGACGTATGACGACAGCACGTTTACGGTGGTGTACAACGTGACCGACCACCCCGATACGGGGGCGCTGACCGCCGAGATGACCGTACACGAGGGCGACTCTGCCGACGGTACCGTGGTTGACTCGATCGTGTTCGCCAACACGTACGATCCCGAGGACGTGACGGTCGACCCGACCCCCGACGATGCGTCGACGGGCTTCTCGGGCACCAAGACCGTGACGAACGAGCATGGCGACTACGGCGCGATCGCGGACGGTGACTTCCAGTTCACGATGAAGAACATCGTTGTGCCCACCGGCGTGACCGCGCCCGAGCCGAGCAACGGCTCCACGGTGGACGTGCAGGCTGACGGCAGCTTCGACTTCGGCACGCTGACCTTCTCCGAGCCCGGCACCTACACCTATGAGGTGCGCGAGGTGTCCGGGAACGAGGACGGCGTCACCTACAGCGACGCGGTCTACACGCTCTCCTACACCATCGAGGACCAGGACGGCAAGCTCACGGTGACGGATCAGTCCATCACCAATGCCGACGGCACGGCCGTTGACGGCACAGCCCTGAACTTCGAGAACATCTACAACGATGGCCAGACCGAGTACACCATCGGCGGCACCAAGGTGCTGGAGACCAACGGCTACCAGGGCGCGTCGCTCACCGAGGGCGCCTACACCTTCGTCCTCGTGGACGAGGAGGGCAACGAGGTCGACCGTGTGACCAACGGTGCGGCCACGGATAACACCGCGACGTTCCAGTTCGACCCGATCACCTACAACGAGGCCGGCACGCACACCTACACGGTGTACGAGCTCGGTGCCGACGGCCAGCCGGGTACGGGCGGTACGGATGATGCGCGCGTGACGCACTCCGACGCGGCCTACACCGTGACGGTGACCGTGACCGCGTCCAACGACGGCCGCGGGCTCGCCGCCTCGGCTGACGTGCAGAACGCCGACATCACCTTCACCAACACCTACGAGCCCACGCCCGTGGTGGTCGGTCCCAACGGCTCCGCCAAGATCGAGGGCACCAAGGTGCTCGACGTGGCCGAGGGCAACGACCGCGCCATGAAGGCCGGCGAGTTCGAGTTCCTGCTGCTGCAGAACGACCAGGTGGTCAGCCGCACCACCAACGACGAGAACGGCAACTTCGTCTTCGACGACATCACCTTCGACAAGGCGGGCACGTACACCTATGCGGTGAGCGAGATCAACACCGGCCTGGGCGGCATCACCTACGACAGCACGGTCTACACCGTGACGGTCGAGGTGACCGAGAACGCCGACACGCACGCGCTCGAAGCCACGGTGACCTACACGGATCCGACCGACATCTCCAAGCCGGCGGACGCCATGACGTTCACCAACAGCTACAAGGCCACGGGCACCACGATCGTGCTCGGCGCGAGCAAGGAGCTCAAGAACGGCACGCTCGCCGACGGGCAGTTCACCTTTGAGCTCACGGGCTCCGAGGGCGCGCCGATGCCCGAGAGCACCAAGGTCACCAACCTGGCTGACGGCTCGGTGAGCTTCGGTACCGTGACCTTCGACAAGGTGGGCGAGTACGACTACACCATCACCGAGGTTAACGACGGCCAGGAGGGCATCACCTACGACGAGGACGCCACGCGCACCATCCACGTGAGCGTGACCGACAGCGGCGAGGGTTACCTCACGGCATACGTGACCTTCGGCGCGGACGGCTCGCACTTCGTGAACACGAGCACGTCGACCACCGTCCCCGGCACGGGTGACGGTTCGGGTAGCGGCGACGCGCTCGTCGGGACGGGCGGCTTCCTGCTCGGCGCGACGGCTCTCGTGGCGATCGCGGGCGCGGGCGCGGTGACGGCCGGCGCGGTCATGCGCCGCCGCAAGCGCTAGCAACGCCTGAACACTGAGCGAGGGCCCTGGGTGCACCGCCCGGGGCCCTCGCTGTATGGATGGGAGGATGAACGAGGTGTCGCGCGCGTTCACGCCACAGGAGCAGGCCTATCTGGCATCGCTGCCTGCGGTTTCGTCGGTGAGTGAGAACACGATCACCTATGCGCCGCAGTTTCGCGCGTCGTGCATGGACCGCTACTACGCGGGCGAGTCCCCCGCGGAGATCTTCCGGTCGGAGGGGCTCGACCCGGCGCTGATCGGGGCGAAGCGCATCGAGCGCTGCGTGGCGCGCTGGCGCCACTCCGTTCCGCAGCGCGAGACGCCCACGCCGCCGGCCAAGCGCGACCTGGCGGTGGAGAATCGCATCCTGCGGAGCCGGGCGGCGGCGCTCGAGGGGCTCGTGGAGCTGGCGCGTGCGCGTGAGGGCCGCGTGGTGCCCAAGGCGCGGCGGTTCGAGCTCATCGAGGAGCTGCGCGGGCGCATGGACGACCTCTCGCTCACGGCCGCGTGCGAGGCGCTCGGCGTGTCCGAGGGCGGCTACTACCACTGGCGCGCGCGGCGCGACGCGCAGGGGGAGGGCATGTAAATTTACCCCAGGGGTATTTTTACATGGGTTGGTTGGGGACGTGTTCCTTTCAACCCATTTTCCGGAGCGTTGAGGTCTCTCGAACAGGTTGGCGCCTCGGTATCGGGCGGTTTTTTCGCGCCGGGGATGGCTTGCAAACCCAAACTGCGCGAAACGAGCGGTTTATCGGCACCCCCGCAAGTAGCAAGGGGTCACGCGCCAACAAAATCGCAGGTAGCGAGGTTGCCGATTTCCCGGCTACTTGGACACCCCCGTATAAACCGTTCGTTTCGCTCACTTTGGGAATCCGGCGCAAAAATGGGTTGGTTGGAACGCGTCCCCAATCAACCCATTACGCGCGAGCGAGGACGGCAACGGTCTCGACGTGCTCCGTGTGCGGGAACATGTCCACGGGCGTGAGGCGCAGCAGCCGGTAGCCGCCCGTTCCGAGCACCTCGAGGTCGCGCGCCTGCGTCACGGGGTTGCAGCTGATGTAGACGATGCGCCGCGGCTCCGTGGCCATCGCGGCTTCGAGGAAGGCGGGCGTGGAGCCGGCGCGCGGCGGGTCGAGCGCCACCACGTCGTAGCGCGCGCCCTCGACGGCGGCTTTCCGCAGGTAGGCGGTGGCGTCCGCAGCCACGAAGGTCGCCTGCTCCGGCGTAAGGCCGTTGAGCCGCGCGTTGAGCCGCGCATCCGCCACGCCCGATTCGTTCTGCTCGATACCCAGCAGGTGCACTGGCGTGCCGCTCTGGGCCGTCGCATGCGCCGCGCACAGGCCGATCGTGCCGCTCCCGCAGTAGGCGTCCACGAGGATGTCGTTCGGCCGGAGCGCCATGCCCTCGATCGCCAGCTGGTAGAGCACCTCGGTCTGCTGGGGGTTCGTCTGGTAGAACGACGTGGGCGAGATGGCGAACGTGCATCCCAGCAGCTCATCGTGCATGCACGGCTCGCCGACGAGCACGCGCGTCTCCGGCCCCAGGATGGCGTTGCCGGGGCGCGGGTTCACGTTCTGCGCCACGCAGGTGATGCGCGGGCTCAGGGCGAGGAGCTCGCGCGCGAACTCCTGCTCGCGCGGCAGGTCTCGGTTGGTCGTCACAACGGTGAGCACGCCCTCGTCCGTGCGCCAGCCCAGGCGCACCACGGCGTGGCGCAGCAGGCCGCGGTGAGTGTCCTCGTCGTAGGCGCGCATGCCCAGGCTCTCGGCCACGCGCGCGACCTCGTTCAGGATGCGCCGCGCGCCGGGTGCCTCGACGGCGCAGTCCGCGGCGGGCACGATCCGGTGCGTCCCCGCGGCGTAGAACCCGCAGGCGATGCGCCCGTTCGGCAGCGGCGCGAAGGGGGTCGTCGCCTTGTAGCGAAATGCGCGGGGCGAGGCGAGCTTGCCCTCGGTCGCAGAGGTGCCGCCCATGCCGCGGATGGGGTCGATCTCCACGTCCCAGCCGAAGCGGTCGAGAAGCGGCCGGAACAGCTCCTCCATCGCCGCCTGCTTGCGCTTGAGCTGCTTTTTGTACGGCACACCCAGCCACGCGCAGCCGCCGCATGCGCGCATGATGGGGCAGGGGCCGGCGTTGTCCTTTTCCAAGCGCGTCCGCTTCGACATGGGCGTTCCTTATCCGCGAGGTGATACGTCAGCGCGGTGATAATTTGGTGTCAGTCACCTTTTTATCATGCGCGGGCGCGTGATAAAAAGGTGACTGACACCAAATTATCACCACGCCATTTTCTCACACCGGCGCCCCGCCCGCACCCGCCGCCCGCACCCGCCGCCCGCCGCACCCACCCCGCGCTCCCGCACCCGCACAGCCCCCGAAATGGGTACCATAGGGCAAGCAACATCGAAGAAAGGCAGCGCCGTGCTCGAGCTCAAAGGCATCACGAAGGACTACGCGTCGGGCGAGAACGTCGTCCATGCGCTCAAGGGCATCTCCGTCACGTTCCGCGACCGCGAGTTCGTGAGCATCCTCGGCCAGTCCGGCTGCGGCAAGACCACGCTGCTCAACATCATCGGCGGCCTCGACCAGTACACCCGCGGCGACCTCGTCATCAACGGGCGCTCCACCAAGAGCTACCGCGACCGCGACTGGGACACGTACCGCAACCACAGCGTGGGCTTCGTCTTCCAAAGCTACAACCTCATCCCGCACCAGACGGTGCTCGCGAACGTCGAGATGGCCCTCCTCCTCTCCGGCACGCCCAAGGCCGAGCGCCGTCGCCGCGCGGAGGAGGCCCTGCGCCGCGTGGGCCTGGGCGACCACCTGAAGAAGCGCCCCAACCAGCTCTCCGGCGGCCAGATGCAGCGCGTGGCCATCGCCCGCGCCATCGTGAACGACCCGGAGATCGTCCTGGCCGACGAGCCCACGGGCGCGCTCGACACCGACACCTCCGTCGAGGTCATGGAGATCCTGAAGGAGCTCAGCCGCGACCGCCTCGTCATCATGGTCACGCACAACCCGCAGCTCGCGGAGGAATACTCCGACCGCATCGTGCGCATCAAGGACGGCCTCATCACGAGCGACTCCGACCCGGTGGACCCCGCGCGCGAGCGCCTCACCCAGGAGCAGATCCAGGAGCACGCGGTGGCCGACGCGCGCAAGGGCAAGCGCTCCATGAGCTTCCTCTCGGCGCTCAGCCTCTCGTTCAACAACCTCATGACCAAGAAGGGCCGCACGTTCCTCACGGCCTTCGCCGGGTCGATCGGCATCATCGGCATCGCACTCATCCTGTCGCTCTCGGACGGCACGCAGAACTACATCAAGGACACCGAGGAATCCACGATGGGCAGCTACCCGCTCACCATCAACGCCACGAGCATGGACATGGCGAGCATGATGACCTCGATGATGGGCACGAGCGACGAGCTGAGCTCGGCGAACGAGTCCGGCGCGGTGGAGTCGAAGGACCTCGTGACCGACATGGTGTCCGGCCTGGCTAACGGCGCGACCGAAAACGACATGGAGGCCATCAAGGCCTGGCTCGACACGAACCCCGGCGACATCGACGAACTCACCACCGCCATCGAGTACACCTACGCCACGCCCATCAACGTCTATAAATCCGACACGTCCAAGGGCGTGGAGCAGGTGAACCCCGCGACGGTGCTCGAGTCGCTCGGCATCGCGATGGGCGACACCCAGACCGAGATGATGTCGAGCATGTCGGGCGGGAGTGGCACGGCCTACGACGTGTGGACGGAGCTGCTGCCGAACCGCGACACCTGGGAGCGCGACTACGACGTGGTGGCCGGCCGCATGCCCGAGGCGTGGAACGAGGTGGTGATCTACGTCGACAAGAACGACCGCATCTCGGACTACACGCTCTACGCACTGGGCCTCATGGACCAAAGCGAGCTGCGCGGCATGATGGCGGATGTGATCGCGGGCGAGAAGGTTGAGGCGGCGGACACCACCACCTACACCTACGACGAGCTCATGGACCTCACGTTCAAGCTGCTGCCCGAGAGCGAGAAGTACGCCGAGCAGGCCGACGGCACCTGGGCGGACATGAGCGACGACACGGCGTACATGACCGAGGCCGTGAACGCGGCCGACGAGCTCAAGGTGGTGGGCATCGTGCGGCCGAGCGAGGACAATTCGAGCGGCAGCAACTGGGGCGCGGTGCTCTACACGCCCGAGCTCGTGGAGCACCTCATCGAGGAGGAGGACGCGAGCCCCGCGGTGCAGGCGCAGGAGGCCACGCCCGGCACGGACATCTTCACGGGCCTGCCGTTCGAGGAGAACACGGTGAGCCTCTCCATGGACGCCATCGAGCTCATGATCGGCCAGATGCCGAGCGACCAGGCCACGCAGCTCACGGAGTACATCGACGGCCTGCGCGCGGACGGCATGAGCGACGAGGACATCGCCGCGGCGTTCTCCGAGCAGATGGCCGCGCAGACCGATAACGCCACGTACGAGGGCAACCTCGAGATTCTGGGCAAGGCGAGCCTGGACGACCCGTCGAGCATCAGCATCTACCCGGTGGACTTCGAGGCGAAGGAAGAGATCGACCAGCTCATCGACGACTACAACGAGCAGATCCGGCAGGACGGCGAGGGCACGGAGATCCAGTACACGGACATCGTGGGCATGCTCATGTCGAGCGTGACGACCATCGTGAACGCGCTCACGTACATCCTCATCGCGTTCGTGGCCATCTCGCTCGTGGTGAGTTCCATCATGATCGGCATCATCACCTACATCAGCGTGCTCGAGCGCACGAAGGAGATCGGCATCCTGCGCGCCATCGGTGCGAGCAAGAAGGACGTGAGCCGCATCTTCACGGCCGAGACGTTCATCATCGGGCTCGTGAGCGGCGTGCTGGGCATCGTGGTGACGGTGCTGCTGGACATCCCCGTGAACGCGATCATCTACCAGGTGGCCGGTGTGGAGAACCTCGCGGCGGTGCCCCTGGGCGCGGGCGTGGTGCTCGTGCTCATCTCGGTGGGGCTCTCGTTCCTGGCCGGGTTGGCGCCGAGCCGCATGGCCGCGAAGAAGGACCCCGTGACCGCCCTGCGCACGGAGTAGGGGGCGGAGTGCCGGGGTGCCGGGGCGCGCGCGGTGATAAAATGGTGTCAGTCACCTTTTTATCACCTGGCCATCGAGGGCGCCGCTTGTCTCCCAGAATATGCAAATCCAGTCAGTAAGGCGGTCGAACGGCCGCCTTGTCTCCGAGAATATGCAATTCCAGGAGATAAGGCGAAGCGTGCGATAGGCGCCGCCCTCAAATTTATAACCTCACTTTAAGGTTATAAGTGAGGTCAATAAAACTGCAGGTAGAGGCACATTAACATCATTTCTGGCCTCATTACCTGAAGCAATAAATCAAGAAGTGAGGTCGATGGCCGCGGGTGATAACAAGGTGACTGACACCAATGCATCACTCAGACTCACACTCAGATTTCACTCAGAATCTGAGTGTGAATCTGAGTGATGTCTGAGTGACGCTTGAGTGATGGGCGAAATGTTGAGTGACGGTGATAAAAAAGTGACTGACACCTTTCTATCACTCGCGCGCAGGGTGTAAAACGCATCGCGTAGAGGTTGCGCGTTGGTGCTGCCGCGGCGGTTGGCCCGCGAACCTCAAGCGCTCGGACGAGGCGGCGGCAGAAATTGCCGGTTCATATATTGAAAACACGCTCGATGTGAGCATTCCGGCCATGGAGCTCAATCCGTCGGTGGCGGAGAAGCTGCTGAAAGCCTTGGCGATACACCTCGGCCAAGCAACGACGATCCAAACTCTTCGGCGCGATGCGAGCGGCGAGGGGGATGAAGCCGCCGTCGCGACGAGTACGGTCGAGCGCTATCTCGATGCGTTCAAGCGCATGTTCTTGATTGATGAAGTGCCCGGTTGGGAGCCTCCGCTTCGTGCGAAGGCGCGCGTCAGGGTAAAGCCTAAGCGGTATTTCGCGGATCCGTCGCTCGCCGCGCCATTGCTGCGGGCGACGCCGCAGCGCCTGCTGAAAGACACGCAGACGCTGGGCAATCTCTTTGAGACGCTGATGATGCGCGACTTGAACGCGATGGCCCACACGCTGCCGGGGTTCGGGAATGGGGTCTCATACTATCGGGATGATAAGGGGCTCGAGGTCGACGCGATCGTGGAAGTCGACGGCAACTGGGCGGGCATCGAGATCAAGCTGAGCGACGCGAAGGTGGAGGAGGCCGCGCGAAGCCTGCTGCGCCTGCGCGATAAGGTGCTCCAGAATCCCCGCGCGCGGAACGCGGAGCCGGCGTTCCTCGCGGTCGTCGTCGGACGGGGCGATCTCGCATACCGCCGTCCCGACGGCGTATATGTGATTCCCGCAGCGACGCTGACCGTGTAGGTACCGCGGAGAGGCGCGTGCCGCGGGTGAGGTGAGCGCCGTCCCCTGCCCGCCGCCGACCGCCGTGCGCGCCTTCGTGTGTAAAGTTGACAACTCTATGCATGAGGCCGTCCGCGAGGGCGACTTCGTGGTGAAAGTTGACGGGTTTGTGCATGAAGAGCGCTGGGCGCGTGCCGACCGCCGAGCGAGCGTCTGGCGCACTCCGGCCGAGCGCTGACCGCCGTCCGCCGCGCGCCGCATGCCAGCCACGCGCCAGCCGCCGAGCGCCGCGTGAGGGCGAAACCCTGCCGCCTACGGATGAAAAAGTTTCAACAAGTATCGAGCGTAAATTTGAAGTCATTTTTTTTTCCGCGATTTTGAGCCTCTGACGAGCGCAAACAGTAAGGGGGATAAGCATTTTTAGTAGGGGGCACCCCACAAAAATATCTGTAAACTATAGTTTACGCCACCTAGAATGAACCCTGTATACCGCTCGCTCGGGCGGGTACGCGTGCGCAAAAACAGGAGGATCCGCGCGCGGGGGAGTAAGGATAGGTGTTCGCATGCCAGGAATGAACTTCAATCGCAACAAAAGGCCTGCCCAGGGCGCGTCGGGGAAGGGGCTGCTCCATAGCCGCCTCGCCCAGCGCGCGATCGCTATCGTCGGCGCGCTCGCGCTCGCGTTCTTCGGTCTGACCGCGGCAGTGGTCTATGCCGATGGCGCGGACTTCGGTGACCTCGCATCCGACCCCGTGGGCACCGTCGCCCGCGCATACCAGAACGCGCTCGGCCTCGGGCGCGCGGCGGGCGATGAATCCGCCCCTGTCGCGGACGACATGACGGTCAACAGCTGGAAAGATTACATGAATGCGAGCGTTGCCACGAACGGCACCGCGAACGTCGGCCGCATCTGGACGGACAAGTCCGTCTCGACGGGCGACATCAAGCTCGATCCCAACGGCGGCACCATCACCAAGGCGAAATCCTCCGACTTCCTCGTTGCCCTTTCGGCGCTCTCCTCCACGTCGAACAAGGTGACCTATACCGACAAGCCCCTCGACATCGTGCTCGTGCTGGATCGCTCTGGGTCGATGGAGCAGAATCGCGTTTCTGACACGGCGTATTATCCCGTGAACGATATCGTTGAATCCGACTACAACAAGTTCGCGGGAATACCAACCGGCGGATCCGTTGCCCCGCAGTACTATGCGTTGGTAGACGGCAAATACGTTGAGATCGAAGAGCAGGTCGACGACAACTCGATTCTGGGCACCGGTAGCGTTACCCACGAGGCGTGGCGCCTCAATGGCCAGAATATCGAGCCCATTACCGATCCGAATGATACTGAGGGCAAGATTCAGTTCTATCGCGGGGGCAATCTCCGTATTGATGCCCTCAAGGCGGCAGTTTCTCAGTTCATCGACCAGACTGAGGCGGCCAACGCAAACATAAGCGATGCTAACAGCAGGCATCGCATCTCGATTGTGAGCTACGAAAACAACGCAACGGTCAATGCCCAGCTTACGACGTGCTACGGGGATGGCGCCGATGACCTCAAACGTGCGGTCGAGAACATCGAAGCCGGCGGCGGTACCTCGCCCCAGGACGGCATGAGTGAGGCGCGCGACATACTTAATAACGATGCTCGTTCAAACGCGCAGAAGGTCGTCATCTTCTTTGCGGATGGCGAGGCCGACTCAAATAGTCAGGCGAGCCAGGCGGTAAGCATTGCGCGCGGCCTGAAGACCGCTGAGAATCCTACGATTATCTATTCGGTTGGCATCTTCGAAAATGCCAATCCGGATAATGACCCGGCGGATCAGAACACCCAGTCGAGCGACCGCTTCATGCATGCCATGTCGAGCAACTATCCGAATGCCACGGCAAACGACCGCAATAGCTTGGGACAGCGTGCAGAGAATACGCAAGGCGAGGACAGCTACTACAAAGCGGCTACCGACGCAGAGAGCCTGAGCCAGGTCTTTGAGCAAATCGCCGAGGACATGCAGACCGGTGCTGTCGGCGTGCCGACGGAGGTCGATACCGACCACGGCTTCAACATGTCCAACGATGGCTATATCACCTTCACGGATACGCTCGGCGCGTACATGGAGGTCAATCCGGAGCAGAACTTCACGGTTGTCTATAAGAACACGCCGTACACCGCGCAGTACGATGCCAACGGCGGTGCCTACACCATGCCGGACGTGTCGGTCGAGGGCAACTACACTGACAAGGATGGCGGTAGCCTCAGCAACATCAACCAAATCAAGATTTCGGTTGCGAAATCGACGAATCCTGCGCTTCAGGGCGACACGGTAACGGTTCAGATCCCGGCGTCGCTCATCCCGCTGTTGCATTACAACGTGAAGACCGAGGACGGCGAAACTACCGTTACGAGCGACCCGAACGAGACGTTCCCCATCCGCGCGCTCTATGGCGTGAAGGTCGTTGATAACATCGACGACATCATGATTCAGCAGCTCGGAGACGAGAGCAGTGATCTGAATACGTACCTCAAGGGCGTCGGCAACACGTCCGAGGACGGCACGCAGGTGTACCTCTATTCGAATAACTGGACGCGCCCGACCACGGCCGACGGCACAACCGCGACGGGCAGCACCACGGCGAGCTTCGAGCCGTCCACGAAGAACGCGTTCTACTACTTCCAGGAGGACACGCCGGTCTATACGGACGAGGCGTGCACGCAGCCCGCAACGCAGGACGACCTGGGCGGCAGCGGCAGTCTCTGGTACAAGTTCACCTATGACAAGGCTGGTACCGCAACTGAGAATTGGGAAGCCGTCGAGGTGTCGAAGGCTAACTTCGTGAACCACCCGGATTACTACGGCATCAAGGGCCCTTACGACCAGCTTAACAACGATGAGATTCGGGACGGCCAGGTATACATCAAGACCGGCAAGCCGCGCCTGAGCCGTGCGAGCGATTTCAACACCGCGAAGGCGGACGCCAGCAACAAGACGCATACCGCCACGCAGGCGCTGAGCCCCAGCTGGAATGGCGATGCGATCAACGTCGCGCTCGGTAACAACGGCCGCATCGGGATCGAGATGCCCGGCTCGCTCGCCATCTCCAAGGACGTTGTGACGCCTGCAGGCTTCCCGCAGGAGGATGTCGCCTACCACGAGAGCGTGGACTTCGACTTCAAGATTCATGTGGATGGCGCGTCGGGCAGCTACACCGCTGCGGTCGTCGAGGACGGCCAAACCACCCCGGTCGATGGCGGAATCAAGTTCACTGAAGGCGGCGCCACCTATAAGCTCCATGACGGTCAGCAGCTCATCATCTACGGCCTCAACAACGGCGCTCACTACACCGTGACCGAAGATGCCGAGGGTGGCTACGACACCGAGAAGACCGGCGATACCGGTACCATCGCCGCCGCGGAGACCGCGCAGGCCGCGTTCACCAACACCTACAAGGTCACCACGCCCGCGACCGTGAAGGGCTCGACCGACCTCACCGGCACGAAGGCAATCGACGGCCGTGCCTGGGTGGATGACGAGAGCTACACGTTTGTGCTCGCGCAGCTTCAGTCAGGGACAACCGATGACGCCGGCACGGCGGTGGACACCGTGGTTGTGAAGGGCGACCCCAACAAGGGCGAAGACCCCATTAAGTTCAACTTCAAAGACCTGTCGTTCGACACGCCGGGTGTGTATCGCTACACGATTTACGAGAACGATGCTCAGTCTACGATTCCTGCCGGCGTGAGTGCGTCGCGTGCACGCTACCGCGTGACCATTACCGTCACCGATAACCACGATGGCACGCTCAAGGCGGAAACGACCATCCAGCAGACCCGTCGCGATGACGGCACCGCGCTTGACCCGTGGGGCGAGCCTGGTACGGCTAAGTTCGTGAACACGTATCAGGTTGGCGAAACCGAAGCGACGATCCAGGCGAATAAGAAGGCTACCAGTGCGGTCGGCGGAGACTACGGTATCGACAACGATGACTTCCAGTTCGAGCTGAAGCCTGTGGGCGATACCGCCGCGACAGCGCCTATGCCGGACGACGCCGAAGGCGAGGGGGCGGGTCGCGTCGCCAAGATGACGAACACCGGCACCACGGCCCAGTTCGGCATCACGTTCGATAACTATGACTTCCCCGAGGACGAGAACACGGCGGTGTTCTGGTACGAGCTTACTGAGGATGACACCTACAACCCCGTCCCCGGTATGGACTATAGCGAGCAGGTCTATTACGCCAAGGTGACCATTGTGCGCGCCACGGATGAATCCGGCAAGGCTGTCATCAAGACGACCGTCGAGTACTTCACTGACGCCGACGGCACGCAGGCCGCGCCTGACAACCAGGCGCTCTTCACGAACACCTTCGATCCGGATGACGTGACCACCACTGAGGATGGCGATACCTCCATCCATGGCACCAAGACCGTGGACGGCCGCAACTGGAACGGCGACAGCTACACGTTCACCATCGCCGAGGCCGAGGGTTACAGGAAGCAGGACGGCGTGAAGATGCCGGACGATTGCACGGTGACGGTCGCGGACAATGACGACCAGAACCCCAAGGTCAAGGACACGGCATATCCGTTCGCGTTCAACGGCATCACCTTCAGCAAGGTGGGCACCTACCACTTCACCATCACCGAGACGCCCAAGCCCGATGACGCCAAGGGCATGAAGTACGACACGCACGAGACCGACGTGACCGTGACCGTGGGCGTCGATGCCGAAGCGGGCAAGCTCAAGATCGAGAACATCACGTACGACAACAAGGACGTCGTGGCCGCTGACAACAGCCAGGCCGTGTACAAGAACGAGTACAGCGCGTCGACCGACTTCGGCGACGGCGAGACGGGCGGCATCCAGGTCGTGAAGACCTTGGACGGCCGTGCGCTCCGTGCGGGCGAGTTCTCCTTCACGGTGAAGGGCATCGACGGCACGGGCACCACGGCTGAGGAGGCCAACGCGAAGCTCGAGAACGGCGATCGCCTCTTCGGCAACGAGGCCGACGGCACCATGCAAATCTTCATGGGTGACGGCTTCAAGTTCAACCAGGACGACGCTGGCAAGACGTTCAGCTTCGTCGTGGACGAGCTGAGCACGCAGGACGAGATTACGGCTGCGGGTTCCCAGCAGACCATCAAGCCCAACGTGACCTATGACCCGTTGAGCTACCGCGTTGACCTTGCGGTCGTGGACAAGGGCGACGGCACCATGCATGTGGTGACGACCATCACGCCGTGCGATGCTGCGGGCGAGCCGACGGGCGATGATGTGGTCTACACTGGCAACACCGATGATGCTGACTACACCATCCCGACGGTGACGTTCGAGAACAGATACGCGCCGGATGCCGCAACGTATGACACCTCGGCCGCTGGGCTGCTCAACAAGGTCATCACGGGTCGCGATTGGCTCGAGAGCGATTCCTTCGAGTTCACCATCGCGGCGGACGACTCGGTTGAGAGCAACCTTGCCGCCGAGGCCATGCCCGATCCGGCGACGGTGACGGTTTCGAGCGCAGGCGCGAAGAACGGCCAGAACGTGTCGTTCGGCTTCGGGACGCTGACGTTCAACAAGCCTGGCACCTATGTGTACAAGGTGACGGAGGCGAAGGCCGGTACCACCGAGGGCGGTCTGACCTACGCCGACAACGTGGCGACGCTCAAGTTCAAAGTCGAGGACAATCCGAACACGGGCGACCTCGTGGTGACGAATACTAGCAGCATCGTGACGGACGGCACGTTCACCAATACGTACGAGGCCAGCGTGGATTATGACGCGGTCGGCGGCCTGAACATCCAGAAGACGCTCGAGAACCATGCGCTCACCGAGGGGCAGTTCACGTTCGAGGCGCAGGTGCTCAACCAGGACGGCGACCCCGTGGGTGATCCGGTTGAGTGGAAGAACCCCGCTCCCGAAAAGGCGAGCGCGAACACGGTGACGTGGAGCCCGTTCGACCAGCCCTTGACGTTCGACCAGGATGACGCTGGCCAGACCATCCGCTTCACGGTGACAGAGAAGAACGGCGGTGCCGAGGGCTACACCTACGATGGCGCGAAGTACACCGTCGAGATCACGCCCATCGACAACCACGACGGCACCATGAGCGTCCACACCAAGGTGACGAAGGATGGCGTTGAGAAGCCGGTCTTCGACCAGACGACTTCGGCGGACGCTCACCAGACCGCAGTGCCCGACTTCACGAACACCTACGGCACGGACGCGACGACGGGTGACGTGGCGGCGGATGTTAAGGCCACCAAGACGCTCACCGGGCGCAATATGAAGGCCGATGAGTTCAACTTCGAGATCGTGACGCGCGACGCGGATCCGGATGACGGCGCTGCGTTCACCTCCACGAAGGTGGCAACCGGCACGAACGCCGCCGCGAAGGACGGCGAGGCGGGCAAGGTGACCTTCACCGGCACGAACGAGGCCATGACCTACACGATCGACAAGCTCGACCAGGCAGTGGCCGACGGATACGCCACGAAGGAGCTGGATGACAAGGGCAACGCCACTTGGACGCTCTATTACAGCGCTCAGGAGAAGACGGATAAGCTGCCCGCAAAGGTGACGGCTGAAAACCCGACGAGCTTCGACTTCACCGTGACGATCGTCGATAACGGCGACGGCACGCTCGAGGCGACGGTCAACGCGCCCGAGAACGGCATCGCGTTCCAGAACACCTACACGCCGGATGACGTGACGGTGGGCAAGGACGGCGACGCGCAGATCACCGTCCATAAGACCTTCACCGGTCGCCCGGACAACGAGTGGCGCGACACCGATAGCTTCGAGTTCACCATCGCGGCCGACGAATCGACGCCCGATGCGCCGCTGCCCGGAACCAAGACGGTTGAGCTCTCCTCCGACGACGAGCCCGAGAACGGCGTCGCGACCGACATCTTCGGCGACATCACCTACACGAAGGCCGACCTCGGCGGTGCCATGACGAAGAACTTCGTCTACACCATCACCGAGACAAGCCCGGCCGAGAACGGCAGCGGCATCACCAAGGACACCCATACCGCTAAGGTGACCGTGACGGTGACCGACGACGGCACTGGCCAGCTCGCGGCCAAGGTCACGTACGACAACAACGAGGCGGCGAACGAAGCCGACAAGGCCGTGACGAACGCTGCCGCGTTCACGAACACCTACAAGGCCAGCGAGGGCGGCAAGCTCGACGGCGCGACCTACCTCAAGGCGAGCAAGACGCTCACCGGCCGCGCCTGGCAGAACGGCGAGCAGGTCGACATCGTGCTCCGCGGCGACAAGGGCACCCCGGCTCCCACCGGCACCCCCGAGACGGATGCTGACCGCTGGACGTACGCCATGCACGTGTCCGAGGACGGATCGTTCAACTTCCCGGATATCGAGTACGCTGCTGATGACCTTGGTGGCAAGGAATCCGCTCAATTCACTTATGTGATTCGCGAGCTCTCCGACACGCACACCGTCGTTGACGGCAGCGATGCGGAGAAGGCGCAGATCAAGCAGGGCATGGACTACGCGCTCGACACGTATCACGTGGTCGTCACCGTGCGCGACGCGCATGATGGCACGCTCGACGTGAGCGCCCAGATGTTCCACGTGCGCAACCACGATGGAGACTACGTAACGGGTGATGCGACCGGCGAGCTCGTGGCAGACAACACCGCCGCGTTCGAGAACCAGTTCGACGCCGATGCGGAAACGCTCGAGCTCACGGCCAGCAAGGTCTATGCTGATCCCAATAACGGCAAACCCATGACGGACGGCATGTTCTCGTTCCGCGTGACCGCCGTGGGTGATGAGGCGGCGACGGCGCCCATGGGTGACCGCGTGCAGACCGACGACCAGGGCAACCGCTACATCGATGCAAACGTTGATATCCAGACCAAGGACGCGAGCTTCGGCACGGCTAAGTTCCAGTTCGACGGCCATAACCACACCTTCTACTATGAGGTGACGGAGAACATGCCCGCCGGTGCCAACGAGGGCAATGGCTACAAGGTCGATGGCGTGACGTACGACCCGACCACCTTTACCGTGAAGGTCGAGGTCACCTATGATGACCAGACTCTTGACTCCAAGGCCGTGATGAGCATCTACAAGGGCACCTATGAGGAGGTCTCGAAGGCCGACGCGGACGCGCTTGCCCCGATGAAGGTCGACGGCATCACGTTCAACAACAGCTACGGCACGGGCGGCACGACGGTCGACACCGGCGACGCCCAGACCACGGCGACCTTCTACAAGGTCATCGACGGGCGCCGCTGGCTCGACAGCGACAGCTTCCAGTTCACCATCACGCCGAACGACGGTGCCCCGGCGTTCGAAGGCGCGAGCGGCAACGGTGCCTCGACGGTTACGGTGACGAAGGACAACCCCGAGGCTACGCTCGCCGACCCCGACCGCACGGCGCGCTCCTTCAACTTCGGCACCGTGACGTTCACGGACAAGGATATGACGGGCGCGCAGATGGTGGATGGCAAGCCCACCAAGACCTTCACCTACACGGTGAAGGAGACGGCTGGCGACATTGCCGGCATGACCTACGACAGCGACCGCGAGGCGACGCTCACCATCATCGTGGTCGATAACGGCAACGGCACCATGACGGCGACGCCGCAGGTGCAGAATGGCGTGTTCACCAACACGTACAGCACGAGCGTGGATTACGCCGCGGCCGGTGGTTTCCAGATCACCAAGACTCTCACCGGGCGCGACATGACGGCCGGCCAGTTCGAGTTCACGGTGAAGCCGGTTGACGGCACCAGCACTTCGGCTAACGATGCGGCCGCGAAGCTCGGTATCGATGCGGGCGGCAGCGTGCAGCCCTCGCCGGAGGCCGATGACGGCACGAAGGCATCCGTGGCGACCTTCCCGCTCGCGGGCAAGGATATGACGTTCACGCAGGACGACGCGGGCAAGACGTTCGCCTACGAGGTCTCCGAGACCAAGAAGGGCGGCGAGGGCTACACGAACGACGATGCGACCTATCGCGTCGAGATTTCCGTGGCGCATGAGCCCGCGACCGCGACCCTCACCGTGACGACGACCGTGACCAAGGACGGCGAGCAGGTGGGCAAGCCCATCGTGGTGACGAACGCCTCCACCGACCGCGCGGTCGCGAGCGTGGACTTCCAGAACAGCTACACGGCCAGCACCGATCCCGGCGATGGCGGCACCCCTGCGACGGTGAGCACCACCAAGACCCTCGACGGGCGTCCGCTCGAGGCCGGCGAGTTCACCTTCCAGGTGGCGTACGCCGGCGGTGACCAGGCCGTGGTGAAGAGCGACGTGACCAACGCCGCCGACGGCACGGTGGACTTCGGCTCGTTCGAGTACGACACCGCGTCGCTGGCCCAGATGGTCAAGGACCGCTATGCCACCATCACGAACGTCGACGAGGACGGCAACGCTACGTGGACGATCCAGTACACGGCGAGCGAGCTCACCAATGGCCTGGCCGACGCGGGCGTGAGCGCCTCGAAGGCGAGCTTCAACTTCACCATCACGGTGGTCGATAACGGCAACGGCGGCCTCACCGCTACCGCCGACCTGCCCGAGAACGCCGGGTTCACCAACACCTACACCTCCACGAGCGAGGGCGGCGATCCGTCGGTCCCGATGACGCCTACGGGCAGCAAGGTCATCGAAGCCGCGGACGGGCTCAAGCCCAACTACGACGAGCTGGCCGGCAAGTTCACGTTCACGCTCTCGAGCGACGACCCGAACGCGCCGATGCCGGAGCAGACGACCGCCACGAACGATAAGGACGGCAACGTGACCTTCGGCGCCATCGAGTTCACGCTCGACGACCTGAACAAGGCGCTCGGCACGCAGGATGACGCGGCCGAGGGCGACGAGGGCATCGACACCCAGGCCGTGGGCGGCACGCCGCGTAAGCACACGTTCACCTATAAGGTGACCGAGTCCGGCTCGGCGGCGGGCATCACCAACGACCCGACCACGGTGCGCGAGTTCAGCTACACCGTGCACGACGACGGCGAGGGCCACCTCACGGTGACGAGCGATCCCGCGGACGCGCCGCTCTTCACCTTCACCAACACCTACTCGGTGGAGCCCGTGGAGTCGAGCCCGACAGGTGAGGGCCAGCTGACCATCACCAAGACGCTCACCGGCCGCGACATGACCGAAGGCGAGTTCACCTTCGTGCTCACGGCGCCCGACGGCTTCACGGCACCCGATGGCAGCACCCAGTTCACGGCTACCAACGCGGCCGCGGCTGACGGCGAGGCCGGAGCGGTGACGTTCGCGCCCATCACCTTCACCGAGCCGGGCACCTACGAGTTCACGCTCGAGGAGCAGGCGGGCGCGGATAACGTGGGCGTCGGGTACGACCTCGATACCTACACCATCACGGCGAACGTTACGGATAACCACGTCGGTGGGCTCGATGTGACGTGGCGCATCAACGGGCCCGGCGGCAAGGAGATTAACTTCCAGAACACCTACGAGGCAGCGCCCGCGAGCATGGGCTTCGGCGCCACCAAGGTGCTCACCGGCCGCGACCTTGAGGAGGGCGAGTTCACCTTCCAGATAACGAACGAGGCGGGTGACGCGCTCTACGCCGAGGCGACGAACGACGCGACGGGTACGGTCAACTTCGACCCGATGGCGTTCAAGCAGGCGGGTGAGTACCACCTGTGGATCTCGGAGGTGCTGCCGGAGGACGATGACGCCGCGACCGACGGCATCCAGAGCGAGAACGTCACCTACGACGAGTCGCGCTACGAGCTCGTGGTGACGGTCAAGGACGACGGCAAGGGCCAGCTCCAGGTGACGAACGTCGCCATGGCCGATGGCAGCGAGCCGGCGCCGGTGTTCCAGAACACCTACACCAAGCCGGAGGAGCCGGCGAAGCCGGTGCTGCCCGGCGGCGACACGCTCGAGCAGACGGGCGACACCATGCCGCTGCTCCTCGGCGTGGCGACGGTGGCCGGTGTGGCGCTCGTGGCCGGTGGCCTTGCGGTACGCAGGAAGCGTGGCGAGTAAGATGGCTGCGACGGGCTCCTCGCTGACGGGCGTGGCGACACGCATCAACGGTCGGCATGCCTTCGTGCACGAGCGGATCCTGCTGCTCGTGGTGCGCGAGACCGAGCTTCGCGGTTCGGTAACGTTCGCCAAGCAGGACCTGGCGACGCGCATGGGCGTGTGCGTGCGGTCGGTTGACCGTGCGGTGACGCGTCTGCGACGCGAGGGGCTCATCACCACGGAGGCCATCTTCGGGCCGACCGGGGCGCAGCTGGGCAACGTGTACACCGCGACGCCCGAGGGTATCGAGCTCGCGCGGACGTACCGGCGCGAGAAGCCGCGGCCGAAGAAGTAGCCGCGGGGCGCGGGGCGTGAGGCACGCGCTGCGAGGCGTGGCGCGCGCCGCGATAGAGCCACCGACGGGGCGATGTGGGGAGACCTGCATCGCCCCGTTTTTCGTTGCGGATGATAAAAAGCAGACAGGCTGGTTTTTATCATTTCGCGCCCGGCGCCCGCGCCCGCCGCCTGCCGCGCCCGATTCGTTCGCGTGCAAACTTGTCAACTTTCAACGCGAACGAGCTCTCGCAAGCGGCTTCGTGCATAAATCCGTCAACTTTGTGCTCGAAGGACGGCGGCGGCTGGCGAATGCTGGCGGCCGGCGAACGCTGGCGGCAAGCGGCCGCCGCCCGCGCCCGCTTCACCCGCGCAGTGATGATAAAAACCAGCCTGTCTGGATTTTGTCAAAATGCGGTATGCTTGCTCGACGCGGCGCGGGGCCGCGACGCCGGAGAGAGGGGTGCGACATGGCTGGCTACGTGGACAACATCCGCATCGCGGCGCTGCTGTTCCCGCTCGCGTCCGCCCTGCTCTCGCTGCCGTACGCCATCTACCAGTACCGCCGCTATGGCAGCATCTCGGCGTGGAAGACGTTCCTCGTGGCGTCGTTCATCTTCTACCTCATGTGCGCGTACTTCATGGTGATCCTGCCGCTGCCGGCCGACCGCGCCATCTACGTCGCGAGCGCCCAGCACCCGCAGCTCCAGCCGTTCCACTTCATGCAGCAGCTGCGCGCGAGCGGCCTCGACCGCATCGACTCGCTCTCGAGCCTGCTCGCCTTCCTGCGCCTGCCGGCCGTCTACACGGTCTACTTCAACGTGCTGCTCACCGTGCCCTTCGGCGTGTATCTGCGCTACCTCTTCCACCGCAGGTGGTGGCAGGCGCTGCTCCTGGGCTTCGGCCTCACGCTCTTCTTCGAGACGTCGCAGCTCACGGGCTTGTTCGGCCTGTACGAGCACCCGTACCGCCTCTTCGACGTGGACGACCTCATCACGAACACTGCCGGCGCCATGCTGGGCTTCTGGCTGTCGTTCCCGCTCTGCCGGTCCCTGCCCGACCTGCGCGACGTGGACGCCCGCTCCATCGTGCGCGGCTCGGAGCACACGTCGTTCACGCGGCGGCTGCTGGCGTTCGCCATCGATATGGCTCTCTGCCAGGGCATCGTCTGGCTGTGGACGAACGTGGTCTCGCTCGGCGTGACCGGGCGCTACGAGGGGCTCATCGGCGCGCTCGTGGCCACGGGCGTTGTGTTCATGCTCGTGCCCTGCCTCACGCGCGGCCAGACGCCCGGCCACATGGCGCTGCGCCTGCGCGTGGTGCGGCCGGACGGCTCCGCGGCGACGAACGGGGCATATATCGCCCGCTACGGGCTGCTCTTCTGGGTGTTTCTGCTGCTGCCGAGCTGGCTGGGCGCGCTCTTCCCCACGAGCGGCGTGACGGCGGCGAGCGGCCTGGCGCCGGCGCTCGGGATCGCGCCCACGAGCGGCGCGGAGCTCTCCGGTCACACGGACGAGCTGCTGCTGGGCGCGGGCGCGTTTGAGGCGATCCTCTCGAGCGTGTACGCGGTGTGGGCGTTCTCGATCCTCGTGCGCGCGGTGCTCTCCGCCTTCAAGCGGCCGTTCGTGATGCTCAACGGCGTGATGACGAACACGCGCGTGATGTCCGATTCCCAGATCGAGCGGCTGCGCGCCGCCCGCCATGCGCAGAGCCTCGAGGACGAGCTCGCGCAGAACGATCTGGGCGCCGCGAGCATCGACGAGGCGTTCGACGAATCGTTCGACAGCGTGTATTCCGACGAGCTCGACGCGGAGATCGACGACGCGCGGGCGGGGGACGCGTAGGGGGCTGGGACGCTGGGCTGGGGCCTCGTCCGGCGCTGGCGCCCGCCCGCGCCTGCATCCGCCCGCCGCCCGAGGCCCGCGCCGCCCGCGCGCTTCGCCCGCCCACGTTACATGCGTGTTACCGTGCCGTCCGCCGCCGGGGCATGCCATAATCTCATGGTGGAACAACGGCGCGGAGGGGTTTCCGATATGGTTGATGTGCACGGTGAGAGCATGCGGGCGGATGACGCCCTGCACGAGGAGTGCGGCGTCTTCGGCGTGTGGGCGCCGGGGCGCGACGTCGCGCGGCTCGCGTATTTCGGCTTGAAGGCGCTGCAGCACCGCGGCCAGGAATCGGCCGGCATCGCGGTGGGCGACGGCGGCACGGTCATGGTGCGCAAGGACCTGGGGCTCGTGGACCAGGTGTTCACCGACGCCGACCTCTCCTCGCTCACGGGCGACCTCGCCGTGGGGCACGTGCGCTACGGCACGGCGGGCGCCAAGAGCTGGGAGGCCGCGCAGCCGCACCTCTCCACCATCAACGACGTCATCATCGCGCTCGCGCACAACGGGACGCTCGTGAACACCGACGAGCTGCGCCGGCAGCTCATCGAGCTGGGCGTGCCGTTCCTCTCCAATTCCGACTCCGAGGTGGCGACGAAGCTCATCGGCTACTTCACCCAGCGCACGAGCCACCTGCGCGAGGGCATCCGCAAGACCATGGAGCTCATCCGCGGCGGCTACGCCATGGCGCTCATCAACGAGCAGGCGCTCTACGCGTTCCGCGACCCCTACGGCATCCGCCCGCTCGTTCTCGGCATGATCCCCGCCGATGGGTTGGATGGGGATGGGTTGAAAGGAACCCGTCCCCAACCAACCCATGGGTTGAATGGGGACGGGTTCCTTTCAACCCCTTTTTCGCCCGACGCGGCCGCCGGCTGGGTCGTCGCGTCCGAGACCTGCGCCCTCGACATCGTGGGCGCTGAGTACGTGCGCGACATCCGCCCCGGCGAGATCCTGCGCATCAGCGCCGAGGGGCTCGTGTCCGAGCAGGGCGTGCCCGCCGCGCCCGAGACCGCGGAGTGCATCTTCGAGCAGGTCTATTTCGCCCGGCCGGACTCCTTCATGGGCGGTAAGTCCGTGTACGCGTGCCGCTACGACATGGGGCGGCAGCTCGCGCGCGAGGCGCCGGTCGACGCGGACATGGTCATCGGCGTGCCCGATTCCGGCCTGCCGCCGGCGGAGGGTTACGCGCACGAGAGCGGCATCCCCTTCGGCGAGGGGCTCATCAAGAACCGCTACGTGGCGCGGACGTTCATCCAGCCCACGCAGGAGCTGCGCGCGATGGGCGTGCGCATGAAGCTCAACCCGCTGCGCGACATCATCGCCGGCAAGCGCCTCGTGGTGATCGACGACTCCATCGTGCGCGGCACCACCATGGTGCAGCTCGTGCGGATGCTGCGGCAGGCGGGCGCGCGCGAGGTGCACGTGCGCGTGAACAGCCCCGAGGTCGTGTGGCCGTGCTTCTACGGCATCGACACCGACGTGCAGGCGCAGCTCATCAGCGCGAACAAGTCGGTGGACGAGATCTGCCGCTTCATCGGGGCGGATTCGCTCGCGTTCCTCTCGGTGGAGGGCATGCTGGCCTGCGTGCCGCCGGTAGGGGAAGCCGTGGAGACGGCGGCGGGCGAGGCGGCCGGGCGCGCGGGCGCCGCGGGCTGCCGCGAGGGCGCCGGGCGCGCGGGCGCCGCCGCCGGCTGCGGCAAGCGTGGGTACTGCACGGCGTGCTTCACCGGCGTGTACCCCGTGGCGATCCCACCGAGCTTCGGCCGCGACAAGTTCATGGAGGGCTTCGACCCGCTCAACCTCACGCAGGCCGACCCCGTCGCGGACGGCAGCGTCGTCGAGAAGGAGCACGACCACACCTGGGAGCAATCCCACGAGGCGTGAGGCGAGAGGACGACGGGCGGCCGTGCGATGCTCAGCCGTGGGCGACTCGCTGTGCGTCCGCAGCGCCCCGCGCGTCGCAGGCTTCTCGCCGCGCCACGCCAATTTCGTACCTGATGTGGGATTACCTCCTCTTTACCTGAGCGTGCTCGCGCATCGCCTATACTGGTGAGTTATTGTTTGAATCGCATGACGCACGGAGGTTTCATGGCGGCATACGAGGGCAGACGGTTCCGTCCGAAGCAGGAAGCCGAGACGACGGGCGGCCAGGCGTCGCCGAGCCCGCGGGGCAACGGCTCGCATTTCGCGGGCGACGCGCCGCGCGCTCCCCGCACGCCGCATCATGGCGCGACGCACCCCGGAGCCACGAACGTCCCGCCCGCTCGCAGCGCGGGATCGCACCGCGCCGTCCCGGGTTCGTCCGCGCACGCGACCGCGCACAGCTCGGGTTCGCATGCGGCCACGCCCCGCGCGGCTGCGCCTCACGCCCGCGAGGCAGCGCACAGTTCGGCCACACCCAACGCCCGCGAGGCAGCCCCCCACTCCCACGCATCGGCATCCCGAGCGCACAGTTCGGCCACCCCGCCGACGTCGCCCTACGCGCGTCCCGCCCGCGCTGAGGCGCCCCGGCCCGCTTCGCCCCACGCGCCGTCACCCTACTCCCGTTCGGCAGCTTCCCGCTCCGCCGCGTCCCGTTCCCGCACCGCTGCCGGGCGAGGCTCCCGCGCCACCCGCACCTCCGGAGCGCCGCGCAAGCGCAGCGGGCGCGACATCGTCTCGAAGGTGCTCATCGGCGTCGGCATCCTGCTGCTGCTCGTCGCGGGCGGCATCTTCATCTCCGCGCAGATCGGCTACCAGAAGGCGGGCGCCACGTACGACGAGCTCTCGCAGTACGTGACGGTGGACGATTCCAGCGGCGACGGCGTGCCCGTCGTCGACTGGGACGCGCTCAAGCAGGTGAGCGAGGACATCGTCGCGTGGATCTACATCCCCGGCACGGACATCAGCTTCCCCGTGGTGCAGGGCGACACGAACGACCAGTATCTGCGCGCGCTGCCCGACGGCTCGTGGAACGAGAGCGGCAGCATCATGCTCGATTGCGACCAGCAGGCGCCCGGCATGGTGGGCCAGCAGACGACGGTCTACGGCCACCACATGAGCAACGGCTCCATGTTCGACCCCATCGAGAAGACGCTCGACCAGGCGAACTTCGACAAGATGACCACGGTGTACTACCTCACGCCCGAGACCACCTACAAGCTGTCGCCGCTCTACACCGCGCGCGTGCCCGAGACCTACGTCGAGGCGCGGCAGGAGAACTTCGGCGACCAGGCGGCGCTCGCGGCCTACCTCGAGGACCTGCGCGGCTACGCCCAGGCGGAGGCGAGCGACGTCGACGAGCGCATCGCCTCAACCGACCGCGTGCTCGCGCTCGTGACCTGCAGCGGCCTGGCGCCGGCCGACCACCGCGCCATCATGATCTGTACGGTTGTGGAGGAGACGCCGTCCGTTTCCGCCGACGACGTGCAGGCCGACGTGGGCGCGGAGGGTGCGAACGCCAGCTCGGACGAGCTCGTCAACCCGGACCTGCAGGGGTAGCAGGCGCGGGCGCGCTGCCGGGCGCCGTTTGGGTGCCGCCGGACGCTGCCAGGCGCGGTTTGGGTGCCGCCGGGCGCCGTTTTGGGCATCGCAGGGCGCCGCGAACGCCCACAAACTGCCTTCAGACGGCCCGCGCGCGGCCCCTCGCTTCCCAAAATCGTCCAAACGAGCGGTTTATAGGGGGTGGGCAAAGTAGCCGTGAAATCGGCAACCCTGCTACCTGCGCATTTATTTGCGCGCAACCCCTCGCTACTTGGGCACCCCTTCATAAACCGTTCGTTTCACTCACTTTGGGAAACACTATCCCGGCGGGTGCGGATTTCGGAGCCCAAACGAGCCGAAAACGGCTCACTCAGACGACTCGGGCTGCCCGAAAAGCTCCTGGTGCAGCTTCTTGCGCCGCTCGACCTGTTTTGTGCTTCGCTTCGCGGGCTTGAGGCCGAGCCTGGTCGACATCATGTCGAGCAGGATCTCAAGCTGCGTGATGTCGCTCATCTGGTCGTAGGTGATCTCGAGAACGGAATATCCCATCGACTCGAGCGCGGCGCGCCTGCCGGACGCCTCCTTGAACCCCGCGCGGTCGGCGTGGTACGCCATCCCGTTGAGTTCGACGACGGCATTCTGCTCCGGCCAGAGCATGTCGCATTTGCAGTATGACATGCCCGCGAGCAGCCTCGCTTCGGGGGTGAACGTCACGCGCTCGTTGAACAGGGGAGTCGGGTACCCCGCGCCGCCGCATCGAGGCGGTAGCAGGGCAAACAGCGCCCAAGCGGTTTCCAGCCACGACCCGGAGCGGTCATGCACGAACTGCGCCGCTCTCCGCGCTTGCGGCAGCCCGTCAACGCACCGCATCGCTTCGAGCTCGATGCGGAGCTGCTCCGTCGTTATGAGCTGTGGCCGCTTCCACATGCTGGATGGGTTCCCGTTCCTATCGAATACCGGTTTCCACGGGTCATTCTCATCCTCCCTGAAGAACTGCGATGGCTGCTTCGCCCCGTGCGCCTGCGTCGTGCATGCGTCCAGCAGGGGGCGCACGAGGTCCGTCACGCTCGGCTCGGCGTAGATGCCGCATGCCTCGTACATGAGGGCGACCGTCGCGGTAAGCGAGCGCCGCCGCGCCGCTTGGACGAGCGCCAGGGTGGGGGATGCGACGTACAGGTCGTTGCCGAGCGCCTGGAGCAGGGATGCGTCGGGTTTTCGGGACAGCCGGTGCACGCGTGCGAACGGGGATGTGCGCACGGCGCCGTAGTCGGTTTCGACCTCGATGGGGAGCGGGATGCCCTTGAGATCGAAGGGCAGTCGGGCCAGGATGCGCTCGTCGACGTGTCTCCTGTTCTTCCGGCCGGCCGCGTAGCGCCTCATCTGCTCATCCATCTTGAGCCACGCGGCGAACTGCTCGGGCGGTATCTCCTCGTGTTTGAAGAGCGTGGGGGTGTTCCACCATGCGAGGGCGGACGTTCCGGTGATGACGATCATGCTGGGTTCCCCTTTCTGCCCGTCGGCGGGGCCGCCCGCGTTGGCTGCGCCCCGTTCGACCCGGGTGAAGCATCTCATAGCGATCTGTGCTGAATCTGGCACGGACCTGGCATGAACCTGTCACAGATCTTGCACGGAGCTGGCACAGGGGGCAGAATCGCAGGTCGCCGAGGAACGATCGCGGCGCTTTGCTGATACAAGTGGGAACCAGCCCGTCACAAAGTTCACGAAACGAACGGTTTATGAAGGGGTGCCCGAGTAGCGAGAGGTTCCGTGCTAACAAATGTGCAGGTAGCAGGGTTGCCGATTTCCCGGCTACTTTGCCCACCCCCTATAAAACGCTCGTTTGGACGATTTTGGGAACGCGGCGTGCTCCGGGGCGCGAATATCGCCCGAATCTGAGCTGCCCTGAGCCGCATGTGGGGATCCCGTCCCGCCGCTGGCCCCGCGCACCGGCTCCCGTCCTGCCGCTGGCTCCGTGTGCCGGGCTCCTGCCCCGTCTCTGGCCCCGCGCCCCGTCCGCCTTCCATGAGTCCTCGGTGCGTTTTCGGCGCATGCGCCCTGGGTACATTCAACCTGCTATGATGGCAGAACGGTCATTCTTTCGGAAAGGATCTGCGCATGAGCGAGAGCCGCGAGCATATCACCTACGAAGACGCCGGCGTCGACACGGCCGAAGGGGGTCGCGCGGTCGATGCCATCAAGCAGATGGTCGCCGAGACCGCCCGTCCCGAGGTCATCGGTGGCATCGGTGGGTTCGGCGGCCTGTTCTCTGCCGCCGCGTTCAAGGAGATGGACAACCCCGTGCTCATCTCGGGCACGGACGGCGTGGGCACCAAGCTCGTGCTCGCCCAGCTGCTCGACCGCCACGAGACGGTGGGTCAAGACCTCGTCGCCATGTGCGTGAACGACATCCTCGCGTCCGGCGCGGAGTCCCTCTTCTTCCTGGACTACATCGCCATCGGCCACATCGAGGCCGAGCGCATGGCCAAGATCGTCAAGGGCGTTGCGGACGGCTGCAAGCTCGCGGGCTGCGCGCTCGTGGGCGGCGAGATGGCCGAGCACCCCGGCGTCATGCGCGCGGACGACTACGACCTCGCGGGCTTCGCCGTGGGCGTCGTCGACCGCCCGCGCATGCTCGACCCGCAGAACGTGCGCCCCGGCGACGTGATCCTGGGCCTGCCCTCGTCGGGCATCCACTCCAACGGCTACTCGCTCGTGCGCAAGGTCGTGGGGGTGGACGGCATCGAGCCGGGCACGCCCGAGGCCGCCGCGAAGCGCGCGGAGCTCGAGCAGCCGCTCGAGGAGCTCGGCGGCGCCTCGCTGGCCGACGCCCTGCTCGCGCCCACGCGCATCTACGTGAAGCCCGTGCTCGAGGTGCTGCGCGGCGAGGCCGGCTCGCGCGTGCACGCCATCGCGCACATCACGGGCGGCGGCATCACCGAGAACCTCAACCGCGCGCTGGCCTCGGACGTCGACGCGGTGGTCGAGCGCACCACCTCGCCCGAGGGCTTCGCGATGGGCTGGGATGTGCCGCCCGTCATCTCCTACATCGCCCGCGCCGCCGGGCTCTCGGCCGACGAGGCGTGCAAGACGTTCAACATGGGCGTCGGCCTGTGCGTGATCTGCGCCCCCGAGGACGAGGCCGCTGTGCGCGCCGCGTTCGAGGCACAGGGCGAGCATCCGTTCCGCGTGGGCACGTGCGTGCCCGGCTCCGGCGAGGTGACCTATTCCGATGAGCGCTGATCGTAAAAATACCCCAGGGGTTTTTTCACATAGCATGGACGAGCACCGCGAAGAGATCGAGGCGGCCGACCTGCCCCCCGAGGCGCTGCCGCGCGACTTCTTCTTCTCGAGCGACGTGGACAGCGAGCTCGCGCG
Source organism: [Collinsella] massiliensis (assembly GCF_002161605.1). Taxonomy (NCBI): domain Bacteria; kingdom Bacillati; phylum Actinomycetota; class Coriobacteriia; order Coriobacteriales; family Coriobacteriaceae; genus Enorma; species [Collinsella] massiliensis. The sequence continues at coordinate 154,908 of NZ_NFIE01000002.1, forward strand.
GGCGATGGCCGAGGCCGGCAACCCCGCCGCCCGCCGCGTCGTGGCGCCGCTCGCGCCCGGCAACAACGAGATCCAGCGCGCACGGCACGAGGCTCGCGCGGCCGCGGCGCAGGACGGCGCGCAGCTGGCGCCGCTCAAGATCGGCGTGCTCATCTCCGGCTCCGGCACCAACCTGCAGGCGCTCATCGACCGCATCGCCGCGGGCGAGCTCAATGCTGAAATCGTGCTCGTGGTGTCGAGCCGCCCGAGCGCGGCGGGCCTCAAGCGCGCGGCCGACGCGGGCATCCAGACGCTCGCGCTCTCCAAGGAGCTCTACGCCGACCCGTGGGACGCCGACGAGGTGATCGCGACCGAGCTCGAGCGCGCGGGCGCCGAGTACATCGTCATGGCCGGCTACATGCGCAAAGTCCACGAGCCGCTGCTCGCGCTCTGGCCTGATCGCGTGGTGAACATCCACCCCGCGCTGCTGCCGAGCTTCCAGGGCGCGCACGGCATCCAGGACGCGTTCGACCGCGGCGTGAAGGTGACGGGCGTGACCGTGCACTTCGCCAACGCGGTCTACGACCAGGGCCCCATCATCGCGCAGGAAGCGGTGCGCGTCGAGGAGGGCTGGACGGTCGACGAGCTCGAGGCGGCGATCCACAAGGTCGAGCACCAGCTGTACCCGCACGTGGTGCAGCTGCTCGCCGACGGCCGCGTGCAGGTGAACGACGACCGCACGGTGAGCGTCCTGCCTGAGTAAGCGATGGGGGCGCGGCAGGTGGGCGCGGCCGGGTGGCCGTCCGCGTGCGCCCGGCGCCAGTGCCCGGGTAGCTATCCGCACGCGAGCTCCGCACCGCCCCCGCCCCCGTCCTGTACATCACGTGACCCCGCCTGCAAGTCCACAGACCCCATACACCCCCGTAGTATCATTACGGCGGTTTACAGCTGATGTCGAGCCGAAAGGTACGGACAGGAATGGCATCGAACAAGGAAAGCAAGCGCCCGCCCGCGGGCTCGCAGCGGCACACGCGCTCCGCGCACACGGCGGCCTCGGCGCACGCGAGCGGCCGCGCGGACCGGCCCAAGACGAAGGCGGACTTCAAGCGTGAGAACAAGCAGCAGATCCACAAGGGCATCAAGTACGTGCTCGTGGCCATCGGCGTGCTCGCCATGGTGCTCTCGGTGACGAGCGTCGCGTGCTCGGGCGTCCTCAACCAGGTGGCGTCCGACGAGGAGTACAAGCTCACGGGCGGCGTCGCGGCCACGGTGAACGGCACGAAGATCACCGAGGACACGGTGACCGAGCAGATTATGAGCACGCGCAGCTCCATGGGCTACGATGACGACGCGGATTGGGCTGCGTACCTCAGCTCCATGGGCATGACACCGGAGAGCTACCGCGAGAACGTCATCGACGGCCTCATCGACGACGTGCTGGTGAGCCAGGCCGAGCGCGACGCGAACATCCAGGTGAGCGACGAGGACGTCGAGGCCGAGTGGCAGGACATCGTGTCGAACTACGATTCCGAGGACGCGTTCGTCCAGATGCTCGAGCAGCTCGGCTACACCGAGTCCACCTATAAGGAGACCATCCGCCAGAACCTCGAGTCCGAGGCCTTCCGCGATTCGGTCGCGCCGGTCGAGGAGCCCACGGACGACGAGGTCATCGCGTACGCGAATGAGAACCTGAGCACGTACAACGACGCCCGCCGCTCGTCGCACATCCTCATCAAGGTGGCCGAGGACGCCGATGACGCCACGCGCGAGGAGGCCAAGGCGAAGGCGCAGGAGATCCTCGACAAGATCAACGCCGGCGAGATCTCGTTCGAGGACGCCGCGAAGGAGTACTCGGAGGATTCGTCGGCGTCGGACGGCGGCGACGTGGGCTGGGACAAGCTCACCACGTTCGTCGACGCCTACCAGCAGGCGCTCTCCGCACTCGACACCGGCCAGGTGAGCGGCGTGGTGGAGACCGACTACGGCTACCACATCATCATGTGTACCGACCATTTCTACGTGGACGGCGAGGTGACCTCGGTCGACCAGATTCCCGAGGACCTGCGGAACACCTTCATCCAGAGCATCGAGAGCACGAACCAGTCCACCGCGTACCAGGCGTGGCTGGATCAGCAGCGCTCCGAGGCCGACATCCAGATCAACGACATGCCCGCCGACGTGCCCTACAACGTGGACATGGACGCGGCGACGACCGAGGGCGACGAGCCCGCGACCGACGACGCCGCGACAGAGTAGCGGCACCGGCGCTGCGGACGAACCGGGGAGGACGATATGACGAACCAAGAGCTGCACGACCAGATGGTCGCCGCCATGAAGGCGAAGGACAAGGTGCGCCTGTCCATCATCCGCCAGGTGATGGCCGAGGTGAAGAACGTCGAGGTGAACGAGCGCCGCGACGCCACCGAGGAAGACGTGAACAGCATGATCAAGCGCCTCATCAAGCAGACGAACGAGACGCTCGAGATGTCGCGCAAGGCGGGGAACAACCAGGAGCGCACCGACACGCTGGAGGAGCAGGTGAAGATCCTGGAGAGCCTGCTGCCCGCCCAGCTCTCGGGCGACGCGCTCGTGGAGCTCATCGAGCGGACGATCGCCGAGGTGGGCGCCACCACGCGCAAGGACATGGGCAAGGTCATGGGCGCGCTCAACAAGGCGACGGGCGGCAACTTCGACAAGGCCGCGGCTGCGAAGGAAGTGGGCGCGCGCCTGTCGTAGGGCGTCGGCGCCGGCATAAAATGATAAAAACCAGCCTGTCTGGTTTTTATCACGCGCGCAATCGGGGCGGATCCGGCTGGGTCCGCCCCGTCGTCGTATGCGCGCCCCCCGCGCTGCGTCGGCGCAGCGCGGGGTACGGGAATGCTGCTCCTTGTAGGATTCGCCTTGGACAAGGAGGACACATGGAGCAGCGATGCACGGTGCGAAGAGAGCCCCGCGAGGGCGGAGCCATGTACGGGTACGCGCGCGTCTCGACACGCGACCAGAATCTGGCACGGCAGATCGATGCGCTCGAGGAATTCGGGGTGGAACGGCGGCGCATCTTCACCGACACGGCGAGTGGCAAGGATTTCCAGAGGCCGGCATACCAGCGACTCGTGCGGCGGCTGCGAACGGGCGACACCGTGGTCGTCAAGAGCATCGATCGGCTGGGGCGCAACTACGACGAGATCCTTGACGAATGGCGGCGGCTTACCAAGTGCGGCAACGTCCATCTCGTGGTGCTCGATATGCCGCTGCTCGACACGCGCCGCGAGGCGAACGGTGTGACCGGCGAGTTCATCGCCGATATGGTTCTACAGCTTCTGAGCTACGTCGCGCACATCGAGCGCGACAACATCAGGCAGCGGCAGGCCGAGGGCATCGCCGCCGCGCAGGCGCGGGGCGTGCGCTTCGGTCGGCCGCGCATCGAGCGTCCCGAGGCGTTCGAAACGGTTCGCGGGCTCTATCTGGCAGGCGACCTCACGTGCACCGAGGCCGCCGGAGCCTGCGGTGTATCGCAGTCGACATTCCGTCGCTGGATGAGCGCATGCAAAGGCGCGCCGGGCGCTCTGTAGGCACCGGCACGCCGTGCGCCGATATGCGGCGGTCAAAAGGTAGACGTTTTGAGCGGTGCGCTCGGCGTCGAAAACCCCCTGAACCTCGCAGCTCGTCGTGATACAAGCATACAAATCGCATTAAACCAGACCTGTTTCTAAATGTCTGCTTTTTGAACAACGTCTCCCGGTACGGCATGCACGTCGCCCCTGCGCAGCGGTTCGTCCGGCCAGAGACGACGGTCACACGGTTCAAACGACGTGGAAATGGAGAGGTGACCTGCTGTGAAGGGGAAGGGTCTACGGGCGCTCGGCATGCTGTGCGCGCTCGTCGCTGTGCTGCTCGCATGGGCTGCGCCAGCACCGGCGTGGGCTGCGGAGCCCGTTGCAAGGATCGGCGATACGGATTATCAGAGTTTTGCGGAGGCTGCAAAAGCGGTTCAGGGCGGTCAGACGATTGAGCTGCTCCAGGATTGCGACTCTGAGCTCACCGCCGCCTGGGCAATCAATAAGAACGTAACGATTACGGGCAACCATACGGTAACGTTCACCGAGTACTCATTTGGAATTACTGGTCAGCATGAGCTGAAGCTTGATGGCTGCAAGGTTGTCATCAACAATGCGAATAAGACTGCGTATTCGGATAATCCAGCAAATGCTGCGATCATGCTCGACAACGGGGCGACGATCACGCTCGATAATAAGGCTGAGCTCACGATAGATTCTGCTGCGGGAGACGGAATCGCAACCTGGGATACCGGTTCGGTTGCCGAAACTGTTAACGTGCTGAACGGCTCGACGTATACGTGCATTAACTGCGCGAACGGTGGCGGCGTCGAAGATTACAACGCAGCTAGTCCCTATAACACGTTCAACATTTCAAACGACTCTGTCGTTAGCTTCAGGAACAATTATTCCGGAGTCATTGGAACCTGGAACGTGTACGTTACCTCTTCGAAGCTTGAAGTGCTCAATAGCAGGGGAAACGGATCAAACGGCTCGAACTACTACCTCGATAACGCGACGGTCACCTATAACGAAAACGGCGACCATGGTCTATCGACGGGTCATCTTGTCATAAAGAACCAATCCATAGTTACCGCTAATGGAAACGGTCGTACTGGTGTGAATGTCGGATCGGGCGACTTCTATCTTGATGGAACGTCGTCGTTGACCGCCAATACCAATGGAGCAAAGTACTGGGGCGCCGGCCTCAACCTGACCGCCAACGGGACGGGCGAGGTCGAGAGCGGAGCTGCGCTCACCCTGATCGGCAATGGCGGCGACGGCCTGGACAACCAGCGCACGACGGTGATGCACGACGGCGCGAAGGTGACGATCACCAACAACAGCGACGGAAGCGGCGGCGGAATCTACAACCCCGGCAACTTGACGCTCCCAAGCGATGCCCAGGTGTATAACAACCATGCCACGACGTCGGGCGACGATATCTACAGCACCGGTAGCATTACGTTCGGCCATGTTGGAAGTGGCTGGAAGCTTGACGGCGTTGATTGCGACGGCAACCCCGATGACTGCACCGACACCATCGACGGCTGGTTCATCGACGCTGCCGACGCCCGTTGGGAGGCGCACGCCGATACCTACGACGGTGTCCATGTCGAGAAGTACACCTTCGACGGCGACACGACCACGGTGACGGGTCCCCTCGCCCTCAAGGCGGCGCACGGCCTCGGCGTGGTGACGGTCGACCCGGCCGACATCACCATCTACATGGGCGGTACGGACGGCTACGAGGGCGTTTCGTCCAACGGCCAGATCACGGGTAGCAACTCGCTCCCCGAGCCGGGCTTCTACCTCGCGCTCCCTGACGATGTGAACGCGGCGCTCCGGGCTGCGGGCGCCGCCACCGATGGCGAGAACGCCGACCTTTCCCAATACCTCACCATCTACACGCATGGGTATGCCGGCGAGAACGGCGAGCTCCACTGGACGCTCGAGCCGTACGGCAAGACCTACTCCGGCGCGTACGGCCGCCATATCTACCGTATCGTGCCCGCGCCCACCGAGGGCCAGGAGGCCGTGCCCGTCCGTCTGGAGTTCACCGACGGCGAGGGCAACACCTCGACGAGCGATACCTTCGAGCCCAGCGAGAGCGGTGCCCTGAACGAGCACTACACGATGCAGCTCTACACCGAGCTCGTCGATAAGAACCAGGTGGTCTTCGAGGTCGACGTCAACGGCCAGAAGTTCTACAACACCATGCAGCTCGAGACGGGCGACCTGAATGTCCGCTATGTGACGGGCGACCAGGCCGATGTGGTGACGGACATCCTCAACACGGTCGACGACCTCGCCGACGCCAAGGCGGAGAACGCCGGCAAGGCCTATGCGGTGGTTTCCCGGAACGCCCGCTACACCATCAACGAAAGCAACATCGACGTGACGGATTCCGCCGCGCCCTCGCTGCTGTTCGACAACGTGGTGAGCGACCACAACACCGAGGGTGCCGACGACTATGACCAGCAGCTCGCCAACCGCGCGGTCGACGTGATCGCCGATACGGGCACGACGTTCCAGAACCCCTGGTACGATGCGCGCTACCTCGATCTGGTGGATGCGAACAACGGCAACGCCTGGATCAGCTCGAGCGAGCCTGTGACGGTGTACTGGCCCTACCCTGTGGGAACGGATGAGAACACCGAGTTCCACCTCGTGCACTTCGAGGGGCTTGATCGCGAGATCGCCACTGGCGACGTCGAGGATAGCATCGCCTCCGCGAACGCCGTGCCGGTCGAGGTCGAGACCACCCCATACGGCATCAAGTTCGAGACGACCAGCTTCTCGCCGTTCGTCCTCATGTGGGAGGGCAAGGGCGAGCAGCCGAAGCCCGAAGAGCCTTCGAAGCCCGGCTCGGACGGCCTCGTCCAGACCGGCGATAACAGCTTGACGCTGATCGCGGGCATCGGCGCTGCCGGCGTCGCCTGCCTGGGCGCCGCCCTCGCGGTCAAGAGCAAGGGCAAGGAGTAGAAGCGCGTGGCGAGCCGGAGATCGGATATATCGCTGCGGGGCGTGAGCGAGAGCATCAACGGCCGCCATGCGTTCGTGCACGAGCGCGTGCTGGAGCTCATCGCGCGCGATACCGCCAAAGACGGTTCGATCACCTTCCGCAAGAAGGAGCTCGCCGAGCGCCTGGGCTGCTGCGTGCGCACCCTCGACCAAGCCCTCATGCGGCTGCGCCGCAATGGCTACGTGGTTTCCGAGCCATCGTTCGATGAGAACGGAGGCCAGCTGGGGAACGTGTACCGCGCGACGGAGCTTGGCCGTGAGCGCGCGGCTGCCCTGGGTGGCCGATATGGAGGCGCGCGCCTGTCGTAGGGCGCAGGCGCCAGCAAAAATGATAAAAACCAGCCTGTCTGGTTTTTATCACGTGCGCAATCGGGGCGGATCCGGCTGGGTCCGCCCCGTCGTCGTATGCGCGCGCTGCGTCGCTGTCGCACCCCCCCCGCCGCGCCCCCGC